>DATNRC010000590.1:0-19077 GCA_036703705.1 Candidatus Obscuribacterales bacterium | reverse complement strand
AAGGCAAAGCCAACCAACGCGTGTGCTTCTCGCGTCCTTGATCAAGGCAAAGCCAACCAACGCGTGTGCTTCTCGCGTCCTTGATCAAGGCAAAGCCAACCAACGCGTCTGGTTCTTTCGCTTCATCAAAGCAAAAGCGCGTTTAACTATCCTTTTTGTCATAGTGTGGAACCGCAATTGATTAGGCGCATTGAGCCCGCATCTTCTGCATTAGCTCATTACGATTTCTGAAACTTGTTGATTCAAATGTCGGAGTTCGCTCTCTGACATTTTCTCGTTGACGCGCGGATAAAATGTGGACTCGCAGAAGTCTCGCAGCTCTTTTGCCTTTTTTGTGATCTCTTCAAGACCGTCCTCGAACCCTGGCTCATCAATGTGGATCATCACCAGGTTGTTGATGTCATTGGCAATCTCTTTTCTCAGGCTCGTTACCTTTTGCAAGTCCCCTTCAACGCCAGTGGTGTTTCTCAAGTTCTGTTCGATCAACACTTCCTTCTCGAAATGCTGTCGAAGAGCTTCCAGATCCCGTTTTGTTTCCTCGAACACCCTTTCGTGCGGCCAATCCGCGAAATTATCCACGGTGTCCGTCAAACGTTCCATTATTCGCGCCCAATCATCTTTAAGATAGGCAAATATGTCCATGGAGTCTCCTCATTTAGCCTGTCGACGCTATGGGACTCTTCAATTTGGCCGTTGGTTCCACACTTGAGCCGGAACTTTTCAGCATTTTTCTCGACACTTACTGCGCTTAGCACGAAAAACGGGAGAGACATTATGAACTGGGATCAAATACAAGGCCATTGGAAAGAGCTGCAAGGCAAAATGAAATCACAGTGGGCTAAATTGACGGATGACGATCTCAAATTGATATCAGGCAAGAGGGAAGAGCTTGCCGGCAAGCTGCAAGAGCGCTACGGCTATGAGAAGGAGCGCGCCGAAAAAGAGCTTGATGCCTTTGCCCGCTCGCTATAATGCGAAAATGCGCTGTTACACCGGTACCGGCTGACGAGCGGTTTAGCCGTTAAGCAAAGTCGGCTTCAACCCTTAGGTTCGAAGCCGGCTTTGTTCTTTGCAGGGTGCACCTCATCAGCGCTTAACATGGTCTCTGCTCATATGGTGGCGTTTGTCGAATTTTTCGAAGCTCTTAATGAAGTCCTCAATGCGTGAGCGGAACCTTTCAGTCTCATCACAGCTCTATAGGGACAGATGAACCACGTATTCGTCTATTGAGTGAGGAAGAAGCAACGCTGATTGCGCTTGTTTGTCGCCTGGACACAAACATACATGCAATCGCCGAGCTACAAAATAAAACGCCTTGAAAAGGTCCTCGTTCACAAAGGAGGAAGAGATGATGACCAATGATTGGTCGGAAATCAATGCTGATGTGTGCGACTTGCAATACCTTCCGGCCGAACTCAAGCGGATGTTGCGAGTTCAGATGAAGGAGTTCATCAATTTCATTGAAGATCGTGAATACGAGCAGATGTATGAAAACAGCCTGCGCAATCTGCCGAGGCAGGCTGCCGGCACCTTTGATGTCGGCACCATGTTGCCACCACGGGCAGCATGAAACCAGCCATGAAATCAAAACTTCTCAAACCTGACTACCGACTGCTCAGGCAAGGAAAAGCGAAATCGCGGAAGTAAGTATGCGAACCTTCCTTTTGAGCTGAGACTCGAGGTCTTCATATCGCCTGAGTTTAAGCGTCTCTGAGAAACGGAACTAAGGCAATGGGCGCCCGTCCTCTGTCGGATGAGGTGCTTTCCCTGTCGGATGAGATGCATCGATTCATACAGGAGACAATTGTGATCACAAGGGAAAAAGACGAGGCCCTGTATGAGCCACCGACAGAAGAGGGCTCGCGTTTCGGGCGCGTTGCCGGTCCCCTGGCAACCCTGCTCTTCGTGGCAGCGGTCGTACTCTTCCTCGCCACAGCTCAGCCGGTGATAAATGAAACAAGTCCGTTCTCCGGAGCCGTGCCTGCTCCGCATCAGAAGGCACCAGATGCAGTGTCTCAACAGTAAACGCGCTCAGCCAAGAGGATGAGAAGCCAGACGGTGCCCGGCAAGTTCAGGATAGTCGCGCGATAGCCTGACGAACGGTTTTGGCGGCAATCCACTCAGCAATGGCAGCAGCAGCAGCAACAGGATCATCACCGGATACGATAAGCTCGTAAGGCTCATACTTCTTTATCTGGTGCATATAGAGCGGGTCATAATACTCCTGGAGCAACGCCTCGACGGCCTCTTCCACCTGCCCGCCTAAAACCTGCTCCTTTATCGCCTGCGTTCGCTTCGTCCCCAGACGCTCCTTGATCAGCGCCAATGACTCAAAAGCCTGATTCACTGTCCCCTCATCGAAATGACCGGCATACTCTTGCAATATCCGAGCGCACCGTCTCCGCATCGTGCCGGTCACCAGTAGGCGGCGCCCCTCGGCAATTCGCTTGAGCATGAAATCGGGCAAGGCAATCTTGCCGATTTTGCGGCTCTCCGCTTCCAGAAAAACAGCTTCATTGCCAAAAGCTTGCAGACTGCGCCACAACATGGCATCAAAATTCTTCTGCGTCGGCTGCATGCCAAGTCCCAGAGAGCCGAAAACAGATCCGCGATGATTGGCCAGTTTTTCCAAATCCAAAATCTTTGAGCCCAGCTTGGCAAGCTCAGCCAGCACCTCGGTTTTGCCAACACCTGTTAATCCGTGCAATGTGACAGGCATGAATGCATAACGATCATCAGCAAACTCTTTGAGAATTACCTTGCGCCAGGCTTTGTACCCGCCGGTCAAACGGAAGCAGTCAATGCCGACAACACTGAGAAAGCTCGCAACCGCCTCGCTGCGCAAGCCGCCGCGCCAGCAGTGTATGACCAGCGCCTGCCCCTGCCCGCGCAACGCAAGAATCGCGTCGACAATGGACGGTATCTTCGGCGAAATGATGCGCAAAGCTTCTCGCCGCGCCACTACTTCGCCTTGCCTGGCATATATGGTGCCGACGATTGCTCTTTCATCGTCGGACAACAACGGCACATTGATTGAATGAGGAATGTTCTCCTTCACGTGCTCGCATGGAGAGCGCACATCTACGATAAGCGGCTCTCTCAGTGCGTTCAATTGCTCAGGAGTGATTTCGCGCCATGTCATCTCACGCCGTCGACCTGCGAAATTGACGTTGGTTTTGTTCTCTCTTTGGGCGCCGGCACCTCATGAAGAAGTATCTGCACAAGCGGGCTCGCTTTTACTTTGGTAGAGAAGTAGCTGTCTAGACAAGCACGCAATTCTTCCCTGATGTCCATTTGGCTTGTCTTTTTGCTCTTCGCCAATTTGCCTAGAATTGATACCGTCTCCTCCTGGGCTTTAAGCACGAATTCTTCCGCCGGAACTCCACGCGGCAAGATGAGACCTCTAATTGAAATATCCGGTCCGGCTAAGATGGTTCCGTTGGCATCAAGCGTAACTGCCACCATCACCAGTCCGTCTTCAGCAAGGTGGCGGCGCTGCTCTACTATCGATTCATCGATTTCCCAGGCCCGCGACGAGTCGATGAGCACGATACCGGATTTGATGCGTCCCGTTTTCTGCCCCTTTTCTCTCGTCAATTCGAGCACATCGCCATTTTCCATAACGAATGTGTTTTCGGGAGCAACTCCGCATTCGACCGCCAGCTCAGCATGCCGGACAAGCATGCGATACTCCCCGTGTATAGGCATGAAAAACTTGGGCTGGCACATATTGATCATCAGCTTCTGCTCCTCACGACACGCATGTCCCGACACGTGCACGCCAGCTTCACGCCCGTATACAACATTGGCGCCACGCAAGAACAAGGCGTTGATCGTATTGGCGACCGACCGCTCGTTGCCCGGGATGGGGGTGGCGGAAATTATCACCGTGTCGCCAGGAATGATCTTTATCTGCTTGTGCTCGTTGTTGGCGATCCGGCTCAAGGCCGAAAGCGGCTCTCCCTGGCTTCCGGTGGTCAAAATCACGACTCGATCGAGCGGCAGTTGTTTGATTTGATCGACTGGCACAAGAAGACCGTCAGGAAACGTCATATAGCCAAGCTCGCGGGCGATGCCGGCGAGATTGAGCATAGATCGGCCGAGAATCGCTACCTTGCGATCGTATTTGAGCGCTGCCTGCAATACCTGACGAATGCGATGCACATTGCTGGCAAAAGTAGTGACGATGATGCGATGAGGAGCGTTGGCGAAAACTTCATTTATCTTTTGCCAGACGGTTCTTTCCGAAGGCGTGTACCCTTCGCGCTCCGTATTCGTGCTGTCGCTCATCAACAAAAGGACCCCCTCTTCGCCGGCGGAGGCGAGGCTCGCCATATCGTAAAGCTCGCCGTCGACTGGTGTGAAGTCGAATTTGAAATCGCCCGTATGAATAAGGGTTCCCACCGGCGTTTTGATGATGAGGCTGAAAGAATCGGCTATGGAGTGCGTGCAGCGGATAAACTCAACCGTAAAGCAACCAATCTTCACCTGCTGGCGCGGGCGCACTTTTCGCATCACGGTGCGATCTTCCAGCCCGCCTTCTTTGAGTTTTCCTTCCAGCAAACCGAGCGCCAGTGCCGGCCCATAAATAACAGGTATCGGCACTTCCTTGAGAATGTACGGGATGCCGCCGATGTGATCCTCGTGCCCATGCGTAATGGCAAGGCCGCGAATCTTATCTTGATTTTCGATGAGGAATGTTATGTCGGGCAAAACGAGATCGACACCGAGCATCTCTTCCGATGGGAAGGCAAGCCCGGCATCGACGAGCATGATGTCATTGCCATAAGCAATGACCATGGTGTTTTTGCCAATTTCGCCCAGCCCGCCGAGCGGGATTATCTTGAGAGTATTGGAAGCAGAGTCGAGTCGCGATGAAGCTGCCTTTTGCGTTTCATTCTTATCGGAAGGGTTGTTAAATGATCGGGCCATCTGAGTTCATCCGCGGGTTTCCTTTACTATTATCCCCCGTACGAGCCCTCCTCACGCGCGCGTAGCGCTGTGAGAAGGCAGGCACTGCTTCATAATCTTCTCCAGTGCCTCCTTTTGTGCCTTGTCCAGCTCAATGAGAGGCATTCGCAAGTGCGGTCTGCAAAGCCCGAGGGTGGAGAGGGCATATTTGACGCAGGTCGGGTTAGGGGCGGCAAAGAGGCCTTTGAACAAAGGCAAATACTGATAATGCAGCTCCCGCGCGCGGTCAAGCTTGCCTTTGAAGAAGCTGTCCATCATATCCTTAATCTCATTGCCCACCACGTGGCTGGCCACGCTGACGACACCGCTTGCCCCCACAGATAGAAACGGCAATGTCAAATAATCGTCTCCGGAATACACCCTGAAATCGCTGCGCGCCTTGCCGCCAATCTCCGCAGCTTGCTCCACGCTGCCCGTCGAATCCTTGAGGGCGTGTATATTGCCTGCGCGATTCGCTATTTCGAGCATGGTATCAGATGTGATATTGGTGCCCGTTCGACCGGGAATGTTGTAGACGAAGACGGGCAGTGAGGTCGATCGAGCAACCTCCTCGAAGTGCTTTATCAAACCGGCCTGGCTCGGCTTGTTGTAATACGGCGCCACCACAAGCAAACCATGAGCGCCGAGGCGCTCGGCTTCTTGTGAGGCCTTTATGGACTTGGCGGTCGAATTATAGCCGGTGCCCATAATCACTTTGGCTCGCTTGCCCGCCGTCTCGAGGACACATTTGAGCAAATCCGCCTTTTCATCGTCTTCGAGAGTGGGGCTCTCGCCTGTGGTTCCGGCAACTACAATCGACTCGGTGCCGGTCTCTATCAAATGACCGACGATTCGCTGCGCAGCCTTGAAGTCCACCTTGAGCGCATCATCAAAGGGTGTGACCATGGCTGTGATTACGCGTCCGAATTCTGGAGCATCTGTTCTAATCACCGTCTTCACTCCGTGTGGTTGTTTTCTGTCATTACCGTCTGCCCACTAGCTGGCCACAGGCTGCTTGAGGAGCTTATGCTCGACCAGGTATTCGGCAATTCGCACCGCATTTAGTGCGGCGCCGATGCGCAGATTGTCTGCCACGATCCACATATTCAAACCGGTGTCAGAAGATGTGTCTCTGCGAATCCTGCCCACATAGACGGGATCTTGTCCTGCTGCATCAAGTGGCGTCGGATAGATTCCCTCATCCGGATTGTCCCAGACCTCAATGATCGGGCTGTCGGCCAGTGCTTCTCTTGCCTGAGCAGGACTTACCGTCTTCTGCAATTCAACAGTTACCGCTTCGCTGTGAGAAATCACAACAGGAACGCGAACGGCGGTGCAGGTCACAGGAAGATCGGGCAGATCGAGAATCTTCCTGGTTTCACTCACCACCTTCATCTCTTCCTTCGTGTAGCCGTTGTCGAGGAATTTGTCGATGTGCGGAATGAGATTGAAGGCGATCTGGCGCTGGAATATGGCAGGCGCATATTCCCCGCCGTCCATGATTGCTTTGGTCTGCTGCTCGAGCTCATCCATCGCCTCTTTGCCGGCACCGCTCACAGATTGATAGGTCGACACAATCACGCGCTTCAAACCGGCGAGGTCGTGGAGCGGCTTCAGAACAGCAACGAGTTGCGCTGTCGAGCAATTCGGATTGGCGATGATGCCCTTGTGTTTTTTGAGAGCCTCGCCGTTGACCTCGGGCACCACAAGCGGAACATTCGGATCCATGCGGAAGCCGTTGGAATTATCAATGACGCAAGCGCCCTGCTCCACTGCTACAGGCGCAAAGCGCTTGCTTATTTCTTCTCCGGCGGAGGCAAGCACGATGTCAACGCCTTTAAAGGCCTCAGCCGAGGGCTCTTGCACGGGATAGCGTTTACCGCGAAAATCGATGGACGCGTCTTTGGAGCGCGCGCTGGCAAGCAATCTCAGCTCGCCGACAGGGAAGTTGCGTTCGTCGAGAACCTTGAGAAGTTCTTGACCGACGCGTCCCGTCGCTCCAAGAATGGCTACGTTGACCGGTCTCGTCGAATTATCCCGTCCCGTCATTTCTCTTTTCTCTCCTTTTCTTGGGATTCCGATTTCAGGATTCCGTTGCGAACAACACGTTGTCCAAACCCACAACCAGCTTATCCAGCTTCATAACATGCTCCACAGCCAGTCTTATTCCTTCCAGGAAGCATTTGGTGTTGAAGCTGTCATGCCTGATTGTAAGCAGCTCTCCTTCAGCTCCGAATATGACTTCCTGGTGCGAAATCAGCCCGGGGAGCCTCAACGAATGCACCCGCACGCCACTCGGAGTAACGCCGCCGCGGGCGCCGGGAAGCAATTCTCTTTCGTCTATTTTCTTGGCATTGTAATGATCGCGGCTCGCTGCAAGCTTGGTTGCCGTGTGCATTGCCGTGCCCGAAGGCGCATCTACTTTGCCTGTATGGTGCATTTCCACAACTTCCACATTGGGCAAGAAGCGCCCGGCCTGGCGGGCGAACTCCATCATCAGCACGGCACCAACTGAGAAGTTGGGCACAACCATGGCGCCAACCTTTTTCTTCTCAGCGATAATTCCCAGCTCTTTCACGTGTTCTTGGCTCAAGCCAGAGGTTCCAATAACCGGTCTGATACCTCTCTGCAAAGAGAGGTTGGCGGTCTTCCACGCCGCTTCTGCGTTCGTAAAATCGAGCACCACATCCGGCGTTGCTCTTTCGACGCAGTCCAGAAATCCGTTGCTGACAAGTATACCAGTCCTTGCCTGGCCTGGAATAGCGGCAACTTGAGCGATGTCTTCTCCGACATAGTCAGCATTCTCGCGGCCGAAGGCGCCGACAATTTTGATCGCGGGGCTTGCCAGGAAGGCCTGCACAAAAGCCCGGCCCATCCTGCCATTTACGCCGGCGATGGCTACATTTATCGTTGTCGTCATAATCTGTGCTCTCATTGCTTTACCTTTTGAGTTGTTAACCCTTGTTAAGGCTGTCCGCGATAATCCGCTGAAAATGATGTTCTTCCGCTCGATCCAAATCCTTTCGCGCCTCTGTGCACGCTGGGCGCAAGCTCGTCCACTTCCACCACCTCAACGCGCGGGATGGGCACAAGAATGAGCTGCGCCACGCGTTCTCCAGGCTCGAATATGTAGGGTTGATCGCTGTGGTTGACAACCAATACCTGAACCTCGCCACGATAATCCGAGTCAATTGTTCCTACGCAATTCGTGAGGCTTATTCCTGCTTTATCCGCCAGTCCGGACCTTGGTCTCACCTGCCCCTCGAATCCGGGGGGAATCTCCACTATGATGCCAGTGGGAATCTTGGTCCGCTGCCGCCCCTCCAGGGTAAGCGGCTCAGCTATCGCCGCCGTCAAATCCAGCCCTGCTGATCCCGGCGTCGCATATGATGGCAACGCACGACAGTGAGGAAGTCGCTTAACTTTCAGTTTCACATCTGCCATGACGCAAAGCTCTCCAGAAATTTCCCTCTCGGTGCCGAACGTGAACTCCTGATAATAGATGTCCGGTCCTTCCTGTCCAAAGGTACAAGGAAAGCGGCTTTGCTTCAATAGCAGCGCCGTGCCGCTGACATATCAACAGGTGATGGAATAAGCTTCGGCGAGCCCGCTTCTGGGGCCGACAATGACCATCGAAAGCGTGTCTGGTGTGAGCAAATCTCGTGCGATGGCAATCACTCTTTCGGCGTCAACACGATCAATTTCTTCACACATCTCCTCGACGCTGAGCTGTCGACCGTAATAAAGCTCGCTATATGCGTTTCTTGTCGTGCGATTGCGCGTTGATTCGAGACCTAAGAGCAGATCGCTTTTGAGCTGGGTTTTGGCACGGTTGAGCTCGCGTTCGGTAAAGCCTTCCTGCTTGACGCGCCGGAATTCTTCGGCAATCAGCTCGAGCACGGGCTGCACATTGCGCGGGCTAGTTCCGGCGTAGACGCCCAGCAAACCATTCTCGCGATGCGCCTCCCTGAAAGTATTGATGCTGTAGACAAGCCCGCGCCTTTCTCTTACCTCTTGAAACAGCCGCGACGACATATTTCCGCCCAAACAGAGATCGAGTATGGACAACTCGTATCGCTTAGGATCCGTGATGCTCACTCCGTTAGTAGCAATTGAAATGTGCGCCTGCTCGATGTCGCGATACTTGATGATCGTAAACGGGCTGATTGCAGGCGGCGCTATGTACGGTTTGGGCTCTCCTCTCCTCATCCGGGAAAGACTTTCCGCAATTTGAGCGATTGCTTTCTCTTCGTCGAACATGCCGGCAATCGACAAGACCATGTTCTCTGCCGTATAAAAGCGCCGCACGTGCTCGGCCAGCATTTCATGACTGAAGCGCGAAACGCTCTCGCGCGTCCCTGTAATCGGGCGACTGAGAGGATGCCCCGGCCAGATGTTGAGAATCAGTGTCTCATGCACGAGATCTTCCGGATCGTCCTCATACATTTTTATTTCTTCGAGAATGACTTGCCTTTCAAGATCGAGGTCGTTGTCTGTGAGAGTGGCGTTCAAAAGCATGTCCATCAGTAAATCTATGGCCACACCAAGCTCGTCTCCCATGACGCGGCCATAGAAGCAAGTGTTTTCCTTTCCTGTTGCTGCTCCCAGACTGCCGCCCACATCCTCAATCTCCTGCGCGATATCTTCCGCGGTGCGCTTTTCTGTGCCCTTGAAGAGCATGTGCTCCAGGCAATGCGAAACGCCGTTGTTTTCAGCAGTCTCCTGCTCGGATCCGACATCCACCCATATGCCGATCGATGCTGAATAAACGCCTTCAATAATTTCCGTGATGATACGCGCTCCGTTAGGCAGCCTGACAGTGCGGATCGCGTCGATCGAATGCTCTTTCTTTCTGTTATTTGCGCGCTCCGGCATTTATGCATCCATCAAAGAGCAAGTAGCATCACGGTAATGAAGGACCTGTCGACCGCAGATTACCCTCCTGATTCTAACATCGACTATGAGCTCTCATGCCTGACGCATGCACTGACCTTGAAGGCAGCAAGAGTGTCTGCGTAGCATCTTTATGCTACGCAAGGCCGTTTAGGGGCCGTTTGCCATCTGTCTGTAACCAGCAGGCACCTCAAACAACGAATCGCTTGGTGCTGTCTCGCGAAATGAGGTCAATTTGATAGAAGCACCGCCTGAGGTGCTCAAGACGGCGATGCCATAACGCGGATCTATCCAAATTTCTCCCTGCGGCCCACCGAAACCAACACAAGGATGTCCATCAATGACCTTGTCACCAAGGGATGGCGTACTTTGACTTTGCAATTTTTCCTTGCTGAGGAAGGGAACCTCATCTCGATTCAAAGTCTCACGCAAATACTCGCCTGTTCCTTCTGTCCAGCTGAGCTTTTCGTTCTTCTTCAAATCGTACACGTTGATTGACCGGCGCGACTCCATAAATGGAACATCTAATCTGATGCGCCCCTTCCCATCGGAATACTGGCGCTGCTCCATCACCGTTGTGCCAGCCGGCACAGAAAAGGTTGCTTGATACGGTTTGGGCCATGGATCTGGGTTAGCGTCAAGCGTGTCGCCAAGGGGCCATGTAGAACAACCCGTCAACAGCAACAGGCAAACAGCCTGAACCCATCTTCGCCTCATTTTTGACACCTCTTAAGGGCGAGCAAACTCAAATTATGCCGCAAGGGAGGCCACATTGTTATGTCAAACTCGGGTCTGGACTCCGGCCACTCATTCTGCACATCCCAACCAATAGCTGCAACATTCCCATCTTTGGACGCCACTTGAATAGTCCTCAACTTTTGTACGTCTGCGCATGCTTGTCGCCATCGAGAACTGCAGAAGAGCCCTCACGGTGCAACAAAAAGCTGAAATAACAAAAACACCACCCGAATTGCTTCGCAGTGGTGTCTTTGCTACTGCCTGACTGCCCATTGCCTTGGGCTCAGTATCTCCTCATGCTTCAGTCAGTCCTTCACATGAAGCGGACCACCTGCTGTCGTTGCCGGTCGGCGCCGACCTGACGTCTCCACAGTGTCCCTCGGCTCATAGCGGTCACTTCGCTCAACCGCTCACCGTTTACATTACTAATTTAGCAATGGTGGCATGACTTGGGAAGTACCCCGTTTTTCTTTTAATCAAGCGGTTTTCCAGAGTTCGACAGCATCGCCGTTGTTTGATTTCTGCACTTTGCCCGATCACCATTTTGTTTGGCCTTGCCTTCAAGACTGGCTTTTGATGAAGATCTAGCTGATGCATATACAAAACGATCCCTTTGACGACCATCATACACTCAAACACGTCATGCGCGTATAACCCGGACTATATGCCGGGTTTCATAAGCTGCGACTAATCACAGCGCCACTTGTAATCCGCGCGATGCGGTTGTTTCAGATAGTGAAACCAGCTCGGAGAGTCGATCTCAACACGATGGTGCTTTGATTATCGTACGCTCACAATTTGGATGAGCGACACGGCAGATAGCACAACACCGCATCTGGCCCTGGATCCAGCTAAACAGCACTGATCGTGTAATGCGTCGCGCCACACGTTGACTAACGTAGTCACGGCATTTGCCTCAGTGCCACCCAGCCTGTCCTTGCCGGCTCCGGCTTTGGGTTTGGAGGCGGTCGGTTACCGCGCAAATTGGCTAGCGGTAAGATCCAACCTATATCTGTCAGTAATATCGTACCACGCCACTAGGCACTTAAAACGGATGAAATGAAGGACGAATGCAAATCCGGCAGCGCACGCCCACTGGCGGACCACTGGGCACTGGCTGGAGCGCTCCGCTGCTTTTCAAGCCTCGCCTCGGCCGCAGGGAGCCAAATCACTAAAGTGCTCAGTAGCTTGAGGCTGGCACGGTTTCGGCGCCAACTGTCGCGGTGGCCCCGGCAGGCTTCAAAAAGGGCAGCAATCGTTTGCGCAATACTGGATCGCGCAGACGCCAAATGAGCCCGTCCTGGACATAGTGCAACATCGCCATCCCAAGCACGAATCCCGAAATCAGCAAATCCCCAGTGCCTGCCGGCGCGAGAGCCAGAGTGGCGTACGCACCAACAGCCAGAATTACAAATGCCCAGGCAAAGGAAATCATGAAAAGCTGCCTGATTAGCTTCCTGCCGCGAGCATCTGCCGATTCTTTTCTTCGAAATAGCACCCAATTAAGGCCGATGTACTGAAACCAGTGCATAACAAGCGTTGGCAGAACAGCTTGGTTGAAGTCGTTGCCGAAGAAAGCGAACGGCAGCAGGAATGACACCGAAATCAACCAGAAAAGAAGAGCGGCACCATTAAGCGGCAAACCGGAACGCACCTGCCTCAGATGGTCAAAGGCGTAATCTTTCGTGTAGCAGGCGAACAAGAGGAGCGACACCAGGGCACCCGCCAGGAATAGAGTCTGTTGCAGAGACGCATGGGATGAGAAGCGCCAGAGAAAAAGGAAAGAACAGACGCATGCGGACGTATAAAGGGTGCGGGTTTCCGTCACCTTCGATGGCACAGCTTCGCGGGAGTGGTTGTGGTAAAGCAACAAGATGCCCGCATTTTGCTGCACCACATGGTGTATGGTCGCAAGCATAAACAGCGCCATAACAGCTCGAGAATTCCAAACCATGCCAAGCATCGTGAGCACGACAACGGCTGCCATCAAGCCGATTACGAGAATCGTGCGACGCCCCCAGCCGAAGATTCGCCGTCGTACATTCCTGTCGTAGAAATGCACCCATGTGTTGCCGGCATGGAAAGGTCCGACTCCCAACCCCTGCAGGATTAAAAACGTCCAAAGGGCTGTCAGCCCAATGGCAGTCTGCTGCAGAACGGCAAAGGCGGCAAAAGAGGCGATGAGCGGGAGGAAGAAGAACATCAAATCCGTTCTCCTGTCCATCAACCAGCCGTACTTGATGTTCAATGCATGCATGGCGCGCGTGCCTTGCCGGGAAGTGTGCGGGCACCTGAGTTTAATGGTAAGCCAGAAAGACATTTTTAGAGCGCAATCCGGCCACATACTCTTGATAATCGGGCATATCTCCGAATTGCCCAAGTCTGGACAAAGGCCCTTTGGAGTAACCATATATGATAGGTAGGGACTCTCTGGTCTGGGCTCCAAAACTCGTGCAGTCTCACCTTGAGGAGGCCAGCAGGGAGACGGTCTGAGAAATTGTTGAACCGCAAGTTAACGGAAGACCGGGCAACATTTGGCCCTCCAGGGCCCATACCATATAATCAAAGATCTGAATGCGCGCCGACGTAGCTCAGAGGTAGAGCAACGGTTTCGTAAACCGTAGGTCGTGGGTTCAAATCCCACTGTCGGCTAAGTTTTGCAGCGGACAACCACAAGAACCTATTCCTAAGATGCTTTCGAGGAATCGGCGCTTTCACTGCGACCGGGCTGTGCACCTTTTTGTGCACCCCCTTTGTCAACAGGCATCGTGAATAGTCCAGCCATGATGCGCTCATTTTGTTTTGAGGGGTCGTGAATGAAGCGGGCGTAGTGGCGGAACGTCGTCTGCAGGGTCGAGTGTCCAAGCACTTTCGACACCCAGCCAGGGTTGACACCCTGCTGCAGGCATATCGACGCAAATGTATGCCTGAGCTGATATGACGGGCGATGACGCAACCCTCCTTTGCGCAATGCTGCTGACCAGGTGGCGTCGAGATGGCGATTAATTGGCTGACAGTTCCTACCCACAAAGACATAAGCGTTGGGGTCAATGGTTGGACGTGTCATCCTCAGCCGTTCCAAGCAATCTCTTACCGGCGGAAGCATGGGAATGAAACGCTCAGAGGAGCCCGTTTTAGGTAGGTCCTCAGCACCCTTGACCCGCGCCTTATTGATTCTAATTTCTCCTCGAATGAAATCAATGTCAGCCCAACGGAGCGCTAACATCTCACCGGGTCGCGCGCCCGTCCACGCGAGACACGTGAACAACGGCTTATAGAGCGGGCTTAGTGCGTCAAGTGCAAGATTCAATTCCTCAATGGAAAGGGGATCGATATTCGCTTGCGGCTCTCTGAGGCTGTCTACTCCATTCGCCGGATTCTCTTCGATAAGCTTGCGTCTCACGCAGACTTTGAGAATCGAGCGCAACAAATTGACCGTGCTGTTTGTACGTCTCGCCGAAAGACGACAGGCTAAGCGCGCCTGAAATGCAGCAATCTGTTGTTCGGTGATATCACTTATCAAAAGCTTTCCAAACTCAGGTAGCAAGTAATTCTTCAAGTGTTCCCGATAGGTGGTAAGCGTGCTGACCTTGTAATGTCGCCTTTCTTCCATGTACTCCTCAGCCGACTGCTCGAATGTCTTAAGTTTTCGAGGCTCTGTTAGCTTTTCTAAGCCGCTCCAATCGTTTGTCACATTGCCAATGGCTCGCTGCTTTCTTAGCTCACCCAAAGCCATTTCTGCTGCTGCCTTACCTTCAGGACCTTTGCCAAAAGCTTTGCGAATTTGCTGTCCTCGCACCTTTATGCAGATGTACCAGCTGTTTCCTCGCATATAAAGTCCGTTCTTGATTGCCATATAACCGAGCCTCGATTTGTCCAGTGTTGTTGTCTGCTGTTGTGTTGTATAGTGTAGCACTATAGACCTACGCGAAGGCACATATGGAAGAAGTTTTCACGGTCAAAGAGTTTGCATCCAGGATGAAGTTGAATGAAACATACGTACGCCATTGCTGCGCCGGGTACATAAACCCGGAAACCGGACGACAGTACAAATTGCCAGACGGATGGGAAGCTAGACGGATTGGGCCCCGCAATAGGCGGTCCTGGCAAATCTTCCGCGCACAAGAAGGATTCGATCCTCTGCGCGTTCATATCGTTGCAGAGATGTTGCGGGCATCGCTGGAGGACAAAAGTATCGACATCAATCAGCTAGCCGCCGGGCTGCTGTCCGCCATTCCCAAATTTTTGCGCAACAGTGAACTCGCAGAACTGATTGCAGACCGGTGGCGATATGAGAGACCACTTGAGACAGTAGAGGATTTCGGGTACTGGCAGGGTGCTCTCTTCTCGGGGGGACCCGGAATGATTGGTGTGCATGTGCCACCACTTCAAGATGCGACTGCCCTTCTTGAACGTCTCGGCTCGGTCTTTAGAGCGGTCGCTAACAATGGGCGCAAAATCCCGCTCTCGTTAGACTATATCCCTGCGTATCGAAACGGCAAAGTTAGCCACATTCAAGTCCAGATCAATGCACGAGACGTGAAACATGATGCCGAGCTTAAGCACTTTCTGGAAGACACTTCTAAGAACCGAGACAAGAATACTTTAACAAACTTATTCAAAGAAATCTGGATAATTCAACTTTGGCGGCGCCTCCAGGCAGCCAAAGATGGAACCACTCTGTCACAGCGCTACATTGACGAGATTCTGACCCTTGAAGAATTTCAATCACACCCGTTGATTGATGACCTGCGGAAGCGCTGCCTGCACTGCGGGCGGTATCACATGAAGTCACGCAAGGATGCACATTTTTGCAATCCTACCGAGAAAGCAGCTCATGCGGAGTGGATGAAAGAACTGTGCGACAAGTCGCACGGTGAGCGAACAAGAAGTATTGCCGTTAAACTGTCCAAGATTATGCCGGCACTTGTCCAAGGTGGCGTAGCCGAATAAGCCCGCCTATAAATGATTTCAGGGTTCAGCACTATACAGTTCGCTTCGAAGCAAGACGAACCGTAAAGTTTTCTTCTTCTTGTCCCTAGTTTTTCCTCCGTCTCGTCCGCGTTCTAATGTGTCCAGGAAGGCACACAGTGATAGGCACGACGCCTTGTGCTACCTGGAAGGCACAAATAAGCTGTGCAGAAAGGCGCAAGCCGAGAGGAGTAATAATATGTCTAGTCATAGGAAAGAGTTCAGTAATGGGATAGCTCACTCGACGAGTCAGTCTCCTGTAAAGACTTACACTGTCGATGAGTTCGCGCAGACGGTCGGCATTAGCCGTACAAAAGCATGGAAGGAAATTCACCAGCGCCGAATTGCTTACGTCCGCCTTGGCAGACGAATACTTATCACCCAGCAACAACTTGATGAGTACCTGAAGCGCAATGAAGTCCCAGCCTTCGACGCAAAATCGGCTGCAAACAAGATTTTGCGAGGCTCAACCAAATGAGCGAGGCACTGAAATCCATACCAAAGCTACCAGAACTAACCCTTGCCGAGCAGGACGAAGTGTACAGATTCTCCCGCGGGGTGCGTACATCGATTGCTCACAACGAAGTGAGCGCAATGCGAATATTCGTGGGTAACGATGGCGTGATGGAAAGCATCGCCGGCATGTGCTGTGACGACGAGGGACAAGAACGTGCCATGCAGTGGGCGATATTTAAGGCTGTCGAGTTTCGGCGCAAGTTACAGAAAATCGGGGACCAGGTTGTTGCCGAAAAGCTGGCTGAGTGGCTCCAGTTGCACGGGCTACAACACCATAGTTTCGGACAGATATCACCTGGATGCTTCCTCGAGTTCTTGCTTCTGGTTTCTTTCACACTGCCTGTAAACAATGCCAGACGGAACCGTACGGTGTCCGCTGAACAGCTACAGATCGAAGATTTTGTTCACCGAACAGTGGTATAGGAGTATGTCAAATGGAGATTCAAAAAGAGGATTTCGACCATCTTATAAGGGCTATCGAACAAAACACCAAAGCTATTTACCTTGTCGCTTCCTTGCTCGATAGTCATGAACGAACAGTCGCTGCTTCCACCAAGCCAGAAATCTGCAATCTGCCTCGTGACGAATACGGACGTCTGGGTGCACCAAAATCAGTGCCACCAATTGAGCACGAACAACTCACGAAAAGACTTCGCTAAGCGGAAAAGCCCTGTCGCGACAGACCGGGCTTATTCGGAACAACACACAAGGATTATCACATGTCATTAGAACATCCATATGCGCGATGCGCAAGGCGATGCACTTTCGCCGATATCCGACAAAAGGCGGCCGGCAATTGGACAAATGTTCTCGCCGCAGCAGGTATACCTGAAAAATTTCTGACCAAGAAACATGGGCCGTGCCCTGCATGTGGCGGCAAGGACCGCTTTCGGTTTGACGACAAGAATGGTGACGGCACATTCTTTTGCAATCAATGCGGTGCCGGTGATGGCTTCCGACTCATCGAAGTTATCCGCGGATGTTCCGCGAAGGAGTCACTCAATCTGGTGGCGGACATCCTCGATGGTGCCAGGCCATATTGTGCTCAGGTTCCAACGAAGGGATTCGGCTCACAGCCTAAGAAACGAAAGCCAAGGCTAAATGAGCTTGTCATGTCTATATGGAGTGAATCGAATCCAATTAGAGAATGCGATCCGCCGTGGCTTTATCTTTGCAGGGAAAGGGGTTTCAAATTGGATGAAGTGCCGGAGGTTCTGAGATATCATCCAGCGCTCGGATTTTATGACGATGATAAACGATTGGTGGCGGAGTGCCCCGCTTTGGTAGCGCGCATAGATTCGCCAAGCGGTGAGATGGTCGGACTGCATCGTATTTACTTGACCGCAGACGGAAAGAAAGCTTTCGGAGAAGGCGACAAGAAGTTTTTGACGAACGGTCAACCTGGTGCGCTGAAAGGCGCAGCGGTAAGACTGTTCTCGGTGGTGCAAACTTTCGGGATAGCGGAAGGAATTGAAACTGCACTAGCCTGCTGGCTGCTTTTCGGTGTTCCTACATGGGCAGGGCTCACCGCCTGGGGGCTAGAAAACATTGCACTACCTAAGGAAGCAACTGAGGTCATTGCCTTCGTTGACAATGACACGAGCGGGAAAGGCAAGAAACATGCGGATATGCTTGGACGCCGGGCAATCCACGAGGGACTGACATTTAAACAACTTTTGCCACCAAATGCGGGGCAAGATTGGGCGGACGTGTACATCGAAATGATGAGTTCAGAGGTGGTGCAACATGGCTAAACCCAGTAAAGCAGCACCGCTAGCAAGACATCTTCACGAGACGAAGCCGATGACCGTCGCGGAACTCGACCAAGCTAGAGTGTGGCCTGAGTGCAAGCCGCTTCAAAGAGAATTGCCGCCACCTGAAGAATTCCCGATAGAAGCGCTCGGTCCTATCCTTGGTCCTGCAGCGAGGCGCGCACATGAGGTGATCAGGGCACCGCTTGCACTCTGCGCGATTTCTTTCCTGGCTGCAGCGAACCTGGCTGTGCAAGCTCATGCAGATGTGGAGATTGATGGACGGGTCAGCCCGGTTTCCGAATTCTTCGTCACAGTGGCAGAAAGCGGAGCGAGAAAATCTGCAACTGATTCTGAAGCTTTGAACCAGCACCGCAAATGGGAAGAGGCAAACTGCATAGCGTACGAAGCTGAGCGAAAGATATATGAGGACGAGTTAGAGGTTTACAAGGCAGCTCGTGAAGCAATTAAGCGAAGCAAAAGGACTCAGGACGAAAAAAATAAAGAACTCGAAAGGCTCAAAGTACCAATTGAACCGCTCGATCCTGTCTTCATTTTGGCGGAACCGACATATGAAGGACTGGTTAAAAAGCTTGCCAGGGGTTTGCCATCTGTCGGTCTCTTTTCGGATGAAGGCGGACGCTTCATTGGTGGTCACGCAATGAGCAAAGAGAACTGGTTAAAGACTGCAGCAGGTTTTTCCGAAATATACGACCGAGGTTGCTTTGACCGCATTAGAGCCGGAGATGGCATCGCTAAGCACTATGGAAAGCGGCTTGCCATGCACTTGATGATTCAGCCGGACGTTAGCAACTTGTTACTGGGAAATCGTGGACTGAAGGACCAAGGTTTTCTCTCTCGTTGCCTTGTGGTGCGTCCGCCCTATCAAGAGAAGGTTTATCAAGCTGTCGACCTATCTCAGGAATTCGCAATTCGCGTTTATCGAAGCCATGTCAAACAGATATTAGAACGGCGTCTACCATTATCACAAGAGCAAAAGAATAGTTTGAAACCAAGAAGGTTGCAGCTCAGTATCCCCGCTAAAGAGTTATACGCCCAATTTCACGACCAAATTCAGAAGCAAGTTGCACCAGGGGAAAAACTCTCAGCCATCAGAGGTTTCGGAAACAAGGCGCATGATCATGCTGCAAGATTGGCAGCTACGCTAGCGCTCTTCGAAGACATCGAATGCCATGAGATCTCCGAGTCGAACTATGAAGCTGGTCGCCTCATCGTTCTGCACTGCATGGGCGAGTTG
>DATNRC010000589.1:0-4028 GCA_036703705.1 Candidatus Obscuribacterales bacterium | reverse complement strand
CTCGAATATGACCGCCACAACATGGCTTGCGTCGAGCCAGGCGGCGATAGATGCGATTCGGGCCGCGGGAGCGACGAATTTGATATTGGTTCCATCCACTTACTGGGGGCATCCTGTCAACTTTCTCGAGCTCAATGCAAGCGTTATGATCAACGTGCGAGATCCGCTCAACAACTTTTCGTACGACGTGCATCAATATCTGGACTACGACGGCTCGGGAACGCATACCGATTACCTCAGCCCGACGGATGCGGTCGCGACTTTGAGCAGTTTCACCCAATGGCTTTTGCAAAACAACAAAACAGCGATGTTGACGGAAATCGGCGTGACGCAAGATCCGGGTGCCTGCGCCTCGCTCGATGCAATGTTGAAGTATATGCATGCCAATAAGGCGGCATGGACTGGCTATTGCTATTGGACTGCGGGCGCATGGTATCCGCCCGATTACATGTTTAACATCGAGCCTGTGAACGGAGTGGACAAGCCGCAAATGACGGTTCTCATAAACAATCTCGGCTCGGGCACCACTGAGCCGCCACCGCCACCGGACCCGGCCCCATCGCCAGATCCCGCTCCATCGCCAGATCCGGCGCCTACTCCAACAGATCCGCCCAAGAAAAAGAGAAAGCATCGCCTGAAGAAAGAAGCGAAACTGTTGGGTGAAGTGCCTGCGAGGTCAGCTCCTGTAGATACGGGACGGCAAATCGCAATGAGCTTCTCGCGCGGCAGGCAGACTTGCGTTTGATTACGGATTGCCGGCTGGAGGTTGTGTGGGCAGAACGCAGAAGGAGACGCAGACGTGAATATGCAGTACAAGCGAAAGAACGGAAGCGTTCTCCTCCTCGTTCTGATATTGGTGGCAATGGTGGTTGTGCCACTGCTCATAGTGCTAAGTCAGGCCGGCTTATATGATGTGGATCGGGGGCGAATTCAGAGCATTGTGGAAGGAGCCGGTCTTGTTGCCGCAAACGATCTGTCCCGGGCGATCATCAATGATGCAAATTTCGGCTATGTCTCCCTCAGCAATTACCCACCTGCCGGCAAGGGCACGTGCGCTCCGGACGGTGAACCATTGCCTGTTATAGGCATCAACACGCTGGTTGGCACCATTCGCCAAAACGCGATTATCGGGCGCGAGCTCAATAACCCCACGATTTGCGCTCTTGCTGATGCAGACTGGGCATCGCTCCAGTCCACCATTGCAGATATGAACGTGGCCTTCAAGGACCTGGTGTCCGGCAGTGCGAAGAGACAGTATTTCGACATTCACGGGGCCAAGGTCGATGTAATGAAGGACGTGACGAAGTTTCTGTCCGCCAATTTGCCGAAAAACGTGAAGCTCGAGTCTGTTCGCTTAACGAATGGCTGGCTTCAAGGAGGGAGCAGCAGCACGATTGAGGTTCCCAAGCCGGATCGCCTGGCGCGGATTAAAGCCGGCGATTGCGCGCAAGGAAATTATAGAGCCTTTGTCGATATTCCAATTGACAACCGCGACTTCTCCTTCGCCGGCGTCGGATCTTCCTCCGCGCTCGTTTCTCCGGCGAATTTCCGACAAGCGGACAGCAAGCACATTTGTTCGATCGTGAAAGTCGAGGTTGTTGTCCGAAGGAAGAATGTCAACTCGTCCATGCCTGGGAGCGAGGCGGCATCCCGAATCAGATGCGTGGCCGCCTGCCAGCCGTTTGCCCTGCCGGACGAGGCGACGCAGGGTGTGATGACGTTGAGATTTACCGGGCAGCCTGTGCCTGGGCTCATGTCCTGGCGCGATTTCCTGGCCACCAACAATTTTCGCGATCACCAGATAACAATATATGATGTCGTGGGTGGTGACTATCCGACAGACAAGGGCTCATCCATGCAGGAGATTGATGCGGACGCGCCGGTCTCCACAGCACAGCAATTCGCGGAGCATTTGTATTGCTGGCTGCGCAACGGGCATGTGCGCCCGCGCATTGACGCGGTTTTGGAGATGGTGCAGGAGCCGTTTCGATCTGCGCCTGGCGCACTGTACGTTTATGAATTCACAAAAGCAGGAAGGATTTCGCGAAGAGTGATGCATCGCAATCCATTTCCGATTGGCGTGACTGCTGATGCGCAGAGCTCGACGTTTGTAGATACGCGTACTCAAACCGGATATTCGCCGATCATCATTTTCAGGGACAACGTCAGATATCTCGGCAGCCAGGCAGGTGGAAAACATGGCGGACAGCCGCTTGCCGGCAATCCTCTCAATTGGTGTGAACTGCCTGAGTATGGAGGCGACGAACAAACGGCAAAGGAGCTGGGCAAGGGTAAATTGGGAAAGGGTGTGGTTTTAGTCGATCCGCTCGGCGGTGCCACAACAAAACAAGCAATCAACGATGAATGGTTTAGTCTCTTCAAGCGTCTGGATGGAAGCAGGCTCGCTCTGCAACCGCGAAGAAGTTTTTACAGCGGTGGACTGGCCGTGGATATTGAGATTGGCGGGTTGAGACCGTCGACTGCCGCTCGTGACGTGCTCACCATGCGGCAGTTGAAGCGTTGAGCGACTTTCATTGTCTGCATTGGCTGAAGCAGTCGGTGGTTTTGGTCAGCAAATGATATTCGCCATTGCTTGCAGAGCAGCCGAACGAATGTTGCTGGCGCTTATCTGGCTTGCGCGGGCAGTAGAAAAATTCATCGAATAAATTGAACTCTTGACGCTGAATCGTCGTATTGGATTGTGAGAGGAATGGCCCCAAAAAGAAAAAGCCGCGAGGGGCGGCTTAAAAAAGTGGGGCTCGTTATGATCGGAATCACCAGGGCCTGAGAAACTCTTGGGTAGCGGTTCGACTCCGCCGGGCTCCACTCCCCTCATGATAACACGAAGGTTTGCCATTGCTTGCAGAGCAGCCGAATGAATGTTGCTGGCGCTTATCTGGCTTGCGCGGGCAGTAGAAAAATTCATCGAATAAATTGAACTCTTGACGCCAGTTTGACGTATTGGATTGTGAGAGGAATGGCCCCAAAAAGAAAAAGCCGCGAGGGGCGGCTTAGAAAAGTGGGGCTCGTTATGGTTGGTACCACCCGGGGCCTGAGAATCTCTGGGGTAGCAGTTCGACTCTGCCGGGCTCCACTCCCCTCATCATAACACGATGATGTTCGCTATCACTTGCAGAGAAGCTGCACGAATGTTGCCGCCGCTGTTCTCGGTTTGCGCGGGACACGAGGAGACTCATCGAATGAATTGAACTCTTGACGCTGATTTGTCGTATGAGATTGAGAGAGGACTGGTCCCGAAAAAAGAAAAAGCCGCGAGGGGCGGCTTAGAAAAGTGGGGCTCGTTATGGTCGGTACCACGGGGACCTCAGAACCTCTCCGGTAGCAGTTCGACTCTGCCGGGCTCCACTCCCCTCATCATAACACGATGAATGTCGAGGCGCTCCAGCTGGCTGTGCGAGCGCGGGGCTGCATGATTGCTCGACCATTACAAAAGCCGCTGCGGAGCGGCTTTGTAGTAGGGAAGTGAACGTGAAGGGCAGTTACCTCATCGCGAATGTGGCTGCGAGATCATTGTCGGCTTCATGCGCAAATAAATCTGCCTCCAGTTGATCTAGCTTCTTCAAGACAGCCGCCGCTCGTCTGCCGTTGGTGCTGTCGATGCGGAAGTAATCGTCTTCGGTTCGCACACCGTCGAGATCGCGCTGCATCTGCGCCACTTCAAACGAATCGATCAAACCTCTCTTGTATGCGGCTTGGATTTCCTTATTGAGAGCGATTTCCCTCTGATGCACCATTCCCACCGGCTTCAGATCGGCGAAGGGATAGTTGGCCATAGCCGGCAAGCCGACGACGAACATTGCTGCAACAGCCGGTGCTAATACTTTTGTCAGTCGAAAGCCTTTCATGATCGTTCCTCCAAAAATTGTTAGCTAGTTCGTACTGAAAATTGCCTTCAATTGCGCGTCTTTGAGTTTTCTACAGATTGGAAACCGGAATTTGCGCGCAAACTTTCCGAAGATATCCAATTACATCGCTCATGCATAGCTCATTGAGCCAAGCGAGCCCGT
>DATNRC010000588.1:0-3260 GCA_036703705.1 Candidatus Obscuribacterales bacterium | reverse complement strand
CTTCCATGCCGAGCATCATTTCTTCCCGACGGTGCCACATTATTACCTTCCTGAACTGCATAAGATACTGCAGAAAGACCCCTATTACCGTGAGCGATATTTGTTAAGACCGGATTACGTCAGTTTTCTCAAGGAATACTGGAAGGAAATCTCAGCTCCTGCTCCCGCTCATCAAGGGTGAAGCATCATGACCGCGCGTTCCAAACCCAAAGTCCTCTTCATTACTCCCAAGCTCCCGCCATGCATATGGGGACTTGAATATGCTGTCAGCTATACGGGATTCAAATACCTGAGCCCGCCCATCGGCATCATTACACTTGCCGGCATTATCTCGCCCGACTATGAAGTGGAGCTGCGCGACGAAAACGTGGGCGACGTCATCTATCCCACAGACGCGGATATAGTCGGCATCAGCGGGCAACTGCTGCACTTCTATCATCTCGATCGTGTGACTGCAATTGCTAATTACTTTCGCGCCGCAGGAAAGACTGTTTGCATCGGCGGGCCGGTGGCCAATCTGAATCCGGACTTTTGCCGCCCCCTTTGCGATGTGCTCTTTGAAGGCGAGGGTGAGTATACATGGCCCCAATTCCTCAAAGATTATGAGAGCGGCGAGCACAAAGACCATTACCAGCAAATCGAGAAAATCGACATGTGCAAAGCGCCCATGCCGCGCATCGACCTCATTCGGGCATCCGACTACGGTCAGGGCATGATTCAAACGACAAGGGGCTGTCCTTTCACGTGCGAGTTTTGCGACATCATCGTCATGTACGGCCGCAAGGTGCGCGCCAAGCCGATCGAACGCGTGATGCAGGAAGTTCAGGCCTGGGCCGACGCCGGGCAGGACCACATAATGTTTTCCGATGACAATTTCGTCGGCAACAGACCCTACGTCAAGCAACTCTTGCGGGAAATCATCACCTTCAACAATCAGCGCAAACATCCGCTTTCGTTCTCCACGCAGGCGAGCATAGACATGGCGAAAGACCCCGAGCTGCTCGCACTTTTGCGCGATGCCAACTTCAAGGCCATCTTCATAGGCGTGGAAAGCCCTCGCAAAGCCTCGTTGCAAGAAACGCTCAAAGTGCAAAACTGGCACACGCACGATCTGGTCGAAGCAATCCGCACCATTCAATCCTACGGCATCTTTGTCGGCGGCGGCATGATCGTCGGATTCGACAACGACGACAAAGACATATTCCAGGAGCAGTATGAATTCTTGCAGGCTTCCGGATTTGTTTTTGTGCAGGTCACATTGCTTCAGGCGATGCCGAAAACTCCTCTCTGGGATCGCATGAAAGCCGCCGGCCGTTTGCTCGATTACAGAGAAGGACTGGCAAGCAATGTTCTGCCGCTCAACATGACGCACGAAGAACTGGTCAGCGGATGCACCAAGCTGCTCAGGGACGTGTACAGCTACGAAGCGTTTACCGAAAGGTATTTGACGAATTTGCGCAATATGAACGGCTATAAATTCCCCAACGATCGACCGAAGCGCAGCCTGAAAAGCATTTTGAGATGCGCAGGGCTTTTGCGTTATTACGTCCTCACGAAAGACAAAGAGCGCAGGAAGTTCTTCTTCAATTTCATTCGTGAGTCGAATAAAATCGAGCCGAAAGCCTGGAAGTGGGCACTGCGATTCCTCGCTCACTACATTCACTATCGAGAGTATATATATCGCCACTGCTTCGTTCTTTTCGCGCCGCTGGTGGCCGACGATGCAGAGACGGAAATGGCTCCCGCGCCGAAGGCGGAGCTGCGCCACGCCGGTTAAGCAGCCGGTGGCGGCCATTACTGAGCGTGCCGTAATGAACGCAGCCGAAACCTTACAAATCAGCAGGTTTTTACTGCATGAGCGCAGCATCAGCTTGTCAATATTGCATCCTGGCAGTGCTCACGGTCTCGACGCCGCCAATGATACGATTGGGCAGGCGCGGCGGTGCGAGCCTGTCATGGATAAAAGACGAGCTTACGACTCATTACGGCGAATATCGGGCGACAAGCGACTCCTCGCCATTGCATGCGTCGCCGTCCTCATCGTGACCGGCGTGCTCCTCACGCGCTCCATCCTTATATACAACAACCTCTTCGGCATGTACCATGACGATGGCATATACGACGTATGCGCAAAAGCCTTGAGTAATGGGTCAGGCTATCGCATCGTGTCTCTTCCCGGGGAGCCCTGGCAAACCAAGTACCCGATTGGCTTTCCGCTATGGCTTTCTCTTTTCTGGAAGTTAGAACAGCAGTTTCCAGCAAATCTGGTCTTGATGGAATGCTTCCAGGCATTTCTGGCGGTACTGTCGATGCTGAGCGTAGTGTTATATCTGGTGGCAACCAGAAAAGTTACATGGGCACTTGCTTTGACAATATTCGCGGCCTGCGTGCTCAACAAAAGATTTATCGATTTCGCGCCCATGCTGATGAGCGACCTTCCATGCACATGCTTCATCGGGTTGTGCTTTTTTCTTGCCGAGAAACTCGCGAAAGGTCTGTTTAAATCCGGAGGCGCCGCCGCTCTTGGGGCATCGATCGGACTGGCTATGCTCGTGCGCACACAAGCAATTGTCATTGCTGCAGGCTCATTTTTCTGCTTGCTTCTAAGACGTCGATTTCGCCCGGCTCTGATTGCAATGGGCACGGCCGGTCTCTTTGTCTTACCTCAGATGATGTGGCAAGCGAGCCACCAAAACCGCGAGCTTACATTCTTCAGCTTCTACACCAACTACATGCAGCATGCTTACCAGACTTTGCCCGGCGAAAAGCAAAAGCTGGATGCGGCTCTGGCAGCCAATATGAATTGGGCCGGTTATCTGCAAATCAATACATATTATCCCTTCATCGAGAGCATCCCTTACCAAAGTCTTCCGCCGCTCGTCTTCGAGCTCATATACAAACTCGGCTATGCCTGGCTTGGCTTGCCGCTTATGGCAGGAGGAGCCTATCATTTCTTCAGCGGGCAATTGCCGGCGCTGTATTTGTGGTTTTATTCGGCATGCCTTTTCTTCTGGCCGGCAAAACTCGAGTGGCGGCATATATTGCCCGTCTTGCCGCTCGCTTACTACTACTACTTTGTGGGCTTTCGTTTTATAGCTAAAAGACTGAAGCCGCTGTTTCCCGACCGTGAAAAATACGCCTTCACCTGCGCCGTCCTTGCCATCATATATGGTTCTTACCTTACGTTTGGCGCCGGAGCGGAATCGTTCGCCCGTTTCATAGAGACCGGACTTTCACCACCGGCAAAACTGAAGACCACT
>DATNRC010000587.1:0-23585 GCA_036703705.1 Candidatus Obscuribacterales bacterium | reverse complement strand
CGCGTCATACGCTCAGCGAGTCCCGCGGCAGCCTTCTCCAGATTGCTGATCGTCTTTTCGCTGCCCGTATAAAGCACGACCCCAGTCGGCGCGTTTACATTGGGAATGCGCGCATAGACTACGCCAGGCGTTTTCCGCCACTTGTGCTCGAGAACAGGGACATGACAGCAGCACTTCAGCTTGGCAAAACTAAAACGGGCACATGTCAAGAAAAGCTCGTCGTCGCTCCGTGTCGTTTCGCCATCAGTCCTTGCAAGATCTGGACGGCGTCTAATGAAGCTCGTCAATGCCATCTTCGCCTGACGAGCGACGTCATTTCGATAGCTTCTCACGCGGGCAAGGCAATACGGCGCAAGAAAATTGCCATGGTCTGCTTTTGCCAAACGGCTCAATTCCTGGGAAGCGTCGTCGAAACGCCCTTGAGAGTAAAGAACCCCTGCCATTATCCAGCGATAACGCTGATCGCCCGGAACGACGTCAAGGGCGCGTTTGATCGACGACTCAGCTAATTGCAACCATCTGTCTTTGCGCGCCTTCGAATCAGTTGAAGCGTGGTCATATGACAACAATGCACGTTCCAAAAAAATCCTTGAAAGATCGAAAAAGACGTCGGGCCTGGATGCCATTGACTTTCCTGCACAGTCCAGAACGAAGGATGCGTTTTTCGGAGCGTCGTTTTCAGGCAAAAGCCTCAGGCATTCAGCGTAAACGCACTGATGTGTCGGCGACGCTCTCAACACTCTCTCCTGCAACGAGCTTGCCAATTTGTAGTCCCTGGCGCCGAGCGCGGACAGAAGCAAAAGTTCCGCTGCCCGCTCGGAGGACGGCTCCTTGCGCAAGGCTCTTTCAAGACAGCCTTGCGCTTTTCCATGTCGGTCGAGTGCCAAATATGTTTCACCCAGCCGGAGCCAGGTTCCAAAGTCGTCAGAAGCTTTAGACTCGACCTTAGTCAGCTGCTCGAGACATTCTCGGAGCCGGCCGTCAATCGCCAGCGCTTGCGCCAGCCCCAATCTTGCTGACGATTGTGATTGATCGATAGCCAGCGCCTGCTCGTATTCCTTGATTGCCTCCTTTACTTCGCCGGTCGCATGGAGCATTGAGGCAAGGTTCATATGCGAGCGGAAATCGCCCGCCGCCAACCGCACTGCTTTGCGTGCCTCCAAAATCGCGCGGTCGGTTTCCTGCACTCGCCAGTACAGGTAAGCAAGATATGCTTGTGGAATGTACTGGGCAGGAAATCTCCGCGTCGCTTCTCGTTCGATTTCTATGGCGCGCTTGAGATTGCCCTTCTTTTCGAAATCTCTTGCATTGTTGTGCAGACGTTGCAGAGCGGGCGGCATCGCCGCTGTGACACCAGAGGCGGGTAATGACCAGCAAATGCCACAGCAAAGAAAAAATGCCGACATCGAAGCGACATATGATTTCAAGGCAAGTCGCCGGGTAGAATGAGTTGCCCTGGACGAGCACGTATAAGAATTCATAGCTGCAAGATGGCGCCGCATTATGAGTCTGAACTTGAGCAGATTAGAGATATAGCGAAACTATATCAAGCCGCCGAGCGACGTGCCGATTATGAAGCGCTCCAGAGGTTTGTAGAACTCGCCACAACTCCGACGTCTGAGGAGAATGAAAGGTCCGCGAAGCGTGAAGCTGAACTGGCTTCGCAAAAGAACACGGCAGCTCCAGCACAGGAAACTCAAGCAGCTCCCGCGCTAGAAACAGAAGCACCAGCCTCGCAGGGTACAGAAGCACCAGCCTCGCAGGGTACAGAAGCACCAACCTCACAGGTCACAGAAGCAGCTGCCTCCCAAGAAACTCAAGCAGCTCCCGCGCTAGAAACAGAAGCACCAGCCTTGCAGGTTACGGAAGCAGCTGCCTTCCAAGAAGCTCAAGCAACTGCCGCGCCAGGCGCGGAATCAACAGCGGCGCGCAACACGGAAGAACAAGCTCGTGCGAAAAAGAAACTGATCCCGGGACTGTTGATTACGACATACATCTTCATTTTAGGCTTGATGCTTCTTCCATCGTGGCCGGCAAGAGATGCGCTCATCAAGCCGTTCCAACCTTTCTGGGGGGCTTTCGGGCTGTGGCAGGCGTGGAATCTTTTTTCACCCGAGATTCGCACCGAAAATCTCCACATTGTTGCCACCATCACATTCAAGGACGGATCCATCATCGTATGGGAATTCCCGCGGCAAGAGCGGCGTACGGGCATCGACCAGATGCGTGCGGAACGCTTTCGCAAATGGGTAAACGATCGCGTTCGCAAGAACACCTACGGAATTGTTCTGCCTGATGCAGCCCGATTCATCGCCAGACTTCACCGCAACAAAGAAAATCCGCCCGCCGGCATCACGATTATGATTCATTCCGCACCCATACCGCCGCCGGGGGTCGCACCACAGGCGCCACTACCCACGCATTATCAGCACAAGACGATCTATACCTACAAGGTTGAAGCGGAGGATCTGCAATGAACCTTCGAGACACCTGGTATGCCTGGGTGAGGTTTTTGTTCGAACCTGCCTCGCCATTGCCCATGGCCATCTATCGAATTCTATATGGACTCTTGGTCTTGGCATTTTGCTTCCTCATCGGTCCGGACTTGCACCTCTGGTATGGTCCCGACGGTGTGGCACCGTTTCCGGTGGCACGAGAATGGCCGGAAGAAACCCTGTTCGATCCGCTCGTGCTGCTGCCACAGACACAGGAATCGATTTCGTTTACTTTTGCCCTCCTAGTGGCTTCCGCCATTTGCCTCACCATCGGACTCTTCACCAGATACAGTGCTATCCTGGTGCTTCTTTCATTATTGTCGTTCCATCACCACAATTGGCTGATTCTAAACAGCGGCGACACCATGATGCGCATCGGCGCCCTGTATCTCGCTCTCTCGCACGCAGGAGATGCGCTCTCCGTCGATCGTCTCGTGTCAGTCTGGACATCACGCGAAGTCCCTGCTCAGAAGCCGCCCCTCAAACCTCCCTGGGCACAGCGGTTGCTGCAGTTGCAACTGGCGATCATTTACTGCCAGGCCTTTTTCGCCAAGATCGCGGGCGAAATGTGGGTAAATGGCTCAGCGCTGTATTACACCCTGCGCCTCGAGGACTTCAGGCGCTTTTACATTGCCGGGCTTGTCGGCAACACGCAGCTTCTTACGATTTTGACCTGGCTCAGCCTGGCAGTCGAATTCTCGCTCTTTACGCTTGTTTGGTTTCGCGACTTACGCTATTGGGTCCTGGCGGCAGGGATAATCTTTCACATATCAATCGACATTCTCATGAACCTACCGCTCTTTGAATACCTGATGATTATTGCCTTTGTGTCGTTCATCTATCCTGAAGATTTGACGCGAGCGATGAATGCGAGCAAGTCGTTTTTGGAACGAAAACTCGGTCCGCCCTCGCTCGTCATATACGACGGCAGCTCGCACAGAGGCAAACGCGTTGCCGAAACCATACGCCGCATCGACATATTCGGCCGCCTCCTTCTCGTCAATTACAAGCTTGATGCAGCCACCGCGCACTGGAGTCGCCTTTTGCACGAAGATGTCCTGAAGGAAAGCGTCTACGTTAGGCACAGAGGAACATGGCTGCAGGGCAACTCAGCGTGGCAATTCATTGTGGCGCGCTTGATGCTTATACCGGAAGAAAAGCCACAACCCGAGCCCGAGAAGGCATAGGTCGGGCGCTGGCGCAGATTGTATGTACCAGCGACTGCCGGCAAGAGGGGCTTTCTTGGAGTTTTGACCGTGCCGGTAGCGATTCTAAGGATCTTCGAACGAACCCCCGGCGGGAGCAGGAGGTGGAGGGGGCGGCGGGGGCGGTGGTGGCGGCGGTGGAGCCTGCGGTTGAGGTTGTGGCTGCGGCTGGGGTTGTGGCTGCGGCTGGGGTTGTGGCTGCGGGCTTGGCGCCGGGGCATTTTGATTAGGCTGAATGCAATCCGGTATGGAATCGCTGCACTTGCCTGGAACAGGTGGTGATTGCCCGGCGAACTGATAACGGTGATCGGGGTCGAACACGTCCTCGGGAATGCTCGTCTCGAGATTCAAGATCGGATAGAGGTAGCTGCTGCGGAAGCGCAGCGCGCCGCCCTCTCCTTTCAACTCCGCACCAAAGAAAAAGATGGGAGCAGGGATTTTTATAGTTATCTCGGTTGTGACAAACACGGTCGGCTGATTGTTCGGATCGAGCGCATCTGCGGTTCCCCACACCGGCTTGAGCCCGTTGTACTTAAACTCGACAATTTTCAGATCTTTGACAAATGTTCCATCGATCCGCTGGTGCGCGGTGAGAGCATTGTCTGCCGCCTTCCGCGCCTGGTTGGGAGGCGCTAATCCTGCCGCTCTTGCAGCATCGCGGCAGGCTTCGTTATTCGTTCCGTTCGCGACCACGAGAACTGCAACGTCAGTGACAAGCAATGTAAGAACGATGAAGAAGCCGGCGGTAGCGGCGAGCTCAATCACCGAAATTCCCTTTCTTCCAGCTCGTCGCTTATGCCACATCTTGCTCACTCTATTAATTGCACCAGACTGCGCGCCACCTGAAGAAATGCCTGACTGATTGCGTTGACCTGCGACCCTTCTTCCGTAAGAATCGAATTCTTGTTGACGGCAAAGAATCGCGCACCGTTGCCGGAAAGCGCAGCAAGCCCGTTTGGCGCCGGGGTTGTTTCGTCACCGAGGAAGGGAATCTGTTGATTGAGAATTGGCTGATTTTGCGCCACGCCCACCGTAAATATCGGAATACCCAACTGATTTGCGCGCCTTGCCTGATCGCGCGATTGCTGCTGTCCCAGCGTCGGATCGGGGTTGCCCGCGATATCGCGCGTCGCTATACCGTCCGTCATCAGGACAACTACCTGCCTGGCGTAAGCTTTGCGTTTGCTCTTCTCGAGCATATCCAGCGACTGCTTGAGCGAGGCAGCAATGTTGGTCGCTCTCAACGGTACGAGATAGTTTTCGAAAGCTTCGTTGACCGTGAGGTTCGGCTTGGTACTATCCGTAGGGTCAGGAATCAGATCCTTCTCCGGATCGAGGAGCGGGTAGAGTCCCATGAATAAAACCGGTCGCGTCCGCGGACCCGGCGGTCCGGCCGAAGTGCTGTTGACGTCGAACTGACAGTTTGGAACGTCGTCGTCTTTGTTGGCGATGTCGCTTATCTGCACTTCAGTGAAGCCTGATTTTGTCGGCGGAGGCTGCCCAGGATCGGGAGGATCGGTGGGCGGTGCAGGCTTGCCGATGATCGTCTCATAAGTCACAAGCCCAAATCGCACATCCGAACCGGCGCCTTGAAGTGCTTGATAGAAATTCTCGAGCGCCTCGATGGTGGCAGCTATGGGTTGGCAAAACTTTCCTGCAAGCTCGAAATATGCCGCCTGATATCCGGCTTGTCCCTGATCGGGCAAATTCCCCGCCTGAATATTGTTTTTGAAAACATCCTGCAATTGAGCAAAGCGCTGCGGCTCGAGATTGCCGCGCGCGGCTTCAGTGAGATACCCGATGCCATCAAACACATAAGTTTGCCCCTTGAACGGATTGCGCTTCTTCGTAAAGGCGAAGCGCTGGCCGGGACCCACCGGAATTGCGTTTGTGCTGCCAAAGATGGGCTGCTGCGTTTTCGTATTTATTTGCGAATCACAGTGCACAACCAAATCCGTGATGCCGTCAGGATCGTCCGGACAGGCGCAGGCAAAGTTCGAGGGAGCGCCTACCCTCTCCGGCAAAATGCAGGGATTCTCAGCACCGGAATTCGGGCGATTGGTGCCGGTTTCTTGATAATGACGTTCTGCGCAATTGAAAAACGGCAATTTCTTGTTGACGATATTGGGGATCTGGCGCGTGTAGTTGATGATGTTCAAATTTTGCGGGAACAGGCAATTGATCGACGTTCCATTAGGATTGAGCGGATCAAACACACAATCATGCAGAGTGCCAAAATGTACAGGCGTCCACTCAATCCGCCCGTGCTGCTCGCCAAGCTGCTTACGCAAATTCTTGTAGTCAGAGAATGTATTGACGACGTTGTTGCGTTTTGCCTCGCACGTCGCCTGATCATAACCCGGGCTGTTCAAATAATTGATGTAGTCTTGCTTGACCGATAAGTAGTTGTTCCACGCAGATTCTATTTGCGATCGATAGGGCTCAGGAATCGTCCACTTGCGATTGATGAGGGAGACGCGCGTGGAATCATCCATCGATCCTGATATGTCGAAACAAACGACTATATCGAGGACAGGAATGCCGGCCGTTGATTTGCTGAAGATCGGCACCAGCTGATTGAGTCCAAGAAATCTTCCGAACGCCGGTCGGCCTGTGAATAAGGCAGTAAAGCGTATTGCTTTTGCCTCCGGAGCAGTGGGCTCTACCACTGTGAGATTGGCAGGATTGATCGCTTCTACTTTGTACTCGCAATAACCGGGAGCACTGCCTATCTGCGGCGTCCCGTTACGTCCTACGTTTTTCGCATCGGTGAGCGTGCTGCCGAGAATGATGTTGAGTTGCCCGCCTGTATCCTTGAACGTGCTTTTGAAAGCATTCTCGGCCGCTATCGTTGCCTCCTGAAAGCGCTTCAGGCGATCGACCGGTTTTTGAAAACGCGACGTGACAAGCATCGCCGCTCCAGCAAGAGCGGCAGAATCAGTGTTCGCTTCGAGTTGCTGCACGCCGTGCTGATATCGTGCGACTTCGAAAGCGAAAATACCGATCACGGGGATCAATATCAGCCCAATAATGGCGCTGAGCCCAATGACTCCCTGTCCACATGCTCGCTTTGGAAGTCCTGTCATCTGTCCTCAAATAGCCGGGAAGACTGTCTCTCAGGTGCCTGGGTCGCAAGCGATTTCATTCGAGAAATGAGACACCACGGTTTATACATTCTTTGAGGTAAATACCTTGGGTGGCTGCGTGAACAGTATAGTAAAAGGAAAGTTGTGACAAAGTTCTGGAAGAAACGGTAGTGCGTGACTTTTAATCTAACTGCTGCCAATATACATGTCAATGTCAACCCTGCTGTTGACGAGTGAGCAATTCTTTTGCGGAAGCCAAGCCAATGGCATTATCGAATAGGCAAAAATACGTTCGCCTGATCCTCGCCTGCCTGATTTGCTGGCTCGCTGCAGCAAGCATTCAAAAGTCGATGCTCATTTCCGGTCAGTCCAAAGCCCGCAACGTTGGCGCCAAATCCGCCGAGCTCAATCAAATTGCCCAACGACAACGAGAGAAAATTCGCTCGCTTGAGAAGACTTACGCTTCGACAAATTCAAGCAATGATGCTCATGCGTTGATTGATGAGCAAATGAAACTTGCCGAGACGCTCTGGCAAAATCAGCAATTTGCGGCAGCACAAGACGGCCTCGAACGATCGCTTGCCGTTCTGGAGAAAATACACGGAGGCGATGCTCCGCAATTGGTGCCTGTTCTCCTTTCCCTTTCTCGGGTAAAGCAGGACAGAATTGACTACCAGGGAGCAAAAAAGATTGTCGAGCGCGTAATGGCTATCGATTCACGTCATGCCGGCAGCGACAATATGCTTTTGGCCCGCGATTTGAACAATCTGGCCACACTGGAGATGCTGATGGGAATGGCTGATAAAGATGCAGTATCGCGATATGACCACCTCAGTAAGGCAATTGCCTTGCTTGACAGATCACAAGAGGCAGTTCGCAAATCGCAAGGAGCAAAGGCAGCGGTCGGCTATGCGATTTATCTGGAGAACCGCGCACTGGCCTTGCGCGAGATGGGATTCGCTTACGACGGAGCGCAAATGGAAACCGAAGCTCGGACCGCATGGTCCAAGCTTCGATGATCCTCCGTCAAAACTCTCTTTCTTTAGTTCATGGCCAGCTGGAGGGAATTGGCTGATGCAGTGAGTCCTTTGGGATTTTCGAAGACTTCGCGAGCGTGCGTCTTGATGCGCACCGGCGAGGTGATGCCGGGGATATTGCCGAGCAAGCCGCCGCCGTAGGTGATCATAGGAACAGCCTCAGCATCGAGCTCGACTTCCAGGTAATAGACGTTGCCGTAAACGTCGGCACCAGAGATGGGAGTGTAAAACGGTCCAGATTTTTTGCCGGTGGCGTTTTCGACAACGACGATGCCAGTTTTGATTTCATTGACCTTGACGCCATTGAATGAGTTGAGGTAACGGCGGATGGTTTCTTGAGCTACTTCCACTGCTGGATTGTTGTTGCCGAGCTGAACATCGGGAACCTTAGTTTGATAGGTGAGGGACTTCGAGGCTTTGTGAGCTGCTTCTTTGCAGGAGGCGATGAGGAAATAGCTTCGATAGCCGATGGCGCCGAGGTTGATCATCGGGAAAGCGAGAAATATGAATAGAACCAGAAGCACGAAGGGCGATTCGGCAATGGCGGTACCCTTGGAATTTCTTTGGGTGGCTGTCTTTCTCATCATTTTCATTTACCTGCCAGTCGGGTGGGGGGTCAGCCGCTTTACGTTGAGGATAGTAAGGAAATTCCGTGACAGAGTCGTAGCACGTTCGTGACAGATTTGTGAAATTGGAGCCTTTTTTGCTCCCACCCGTGCGCGGAGCGTCCAAAATCCAGGGCCGGTGGCGGACTCAGGCTCATCAGTGTAAGAGAGCCAATCCAAAAAAGGCTTGAAAACCGCAATACTGCCCGTCCCAGCGGGTTCTTCGCCGCAAAAAGGGGGGGGTGGCTGTTAGATCTTTCAGCGAAAATCTAACACCGCAATCAGCGATGGCGTTCGAGCCGCGCCCGCTGGGGTTTTTCACGGGAAAACCGCCAAACGTGCCTGAGGTTGACGGCAGACGAGCAACGGGAAAGGGACGGAGGAGGCCATGTTAGATTTTCGCGGGAAAATCTAACAGCCCCAGGGCCAGACGTTTTGGGGCGTTCGAACACCATTTTTTCTTCTTAACCGCAATCAGGGCCTGCCCATTAGGGAGTCTACAGACCCTTCTTCGCCGGTGTCTCCCCAGAGCAAAGCCACTTCATCTTTCACTCGCTTATAGTTCTTGGGCACTTTCACATTGATGGGCTCTTTTACCTTTTCCACTTTGTAGGTATCGAACATCACAACCATCTTCTTCCCCTTCTCGGCGGAGACACGCAAAAGCGCGCCACGCTGTTCCGGGATGGTTTCCACCTGAGCAAACAGCTTGAGAATATCCCGCACGAACTGGCGTGAAGCAAGGTCTTCCAAAACCACATCCGGGCTTACCCAGATTTGCTTCTTGTGATTAACTCCCGTTTCCAGCTTGCCATCACATTTAACGCCGACAATGTCATAACGTACTGTTTTCTGCCCTGCGATTTTCTCAGAAGTGGAGGCTTTAATCATCTTGAAGCCTATATAGTTGGGGTCGGGTTTGGACTTCTTCTGCCATTTTTTGGCTCGTTGCTCCCACTGTTGGCCGGTCTCCTCCATGTATGTTTTATCGCGGTGATTCAAGAGCAAAACTTTGTTGCGCGCGCGATCGAAAGCTGATTCGAGTTCAGGCTTGTCAAAGTACATGCTCATGCCGTTGGGGGAGACTTTGGTCGTTATTGTTCCTACGAAATTGCTGCTCTGGTAGAACACGCGGGTAGAAGTCTTGTCGGCGGCGCACAGAGCCGGGCTCGTGACCAGCCACATGCCAAGAAGCGTTAAGCCGAGACGAACGTAGATACTTTTGGCTGTGCGCATCAGAGGCATATAACGTGTGCTTTAGGCGATTGAGGCTGGCTGTGATAAAAAAGAAGAGAGATTAAAAGGTGATGCAGTTACTTAATAGGGAATAACTACTGGGTACTTACCATCTAGACAATGGTTCTATTCAAGCACCCTGGCCCAGGTTTGTCTCCTTGAAGCAAAAAAAAGGCACTGCCGATCAGCAAACGGATCCTGATTTACAGGTGAGCCCCGCCGCTGTGGAAAATGAAGCGGAAGGCAGCAAATCTACGCCAATTCAAGAACGGACAGTGGTCACAAGCCCGCCGGGGGAAAGCTTCAATGAGCCTCTAACGCAGCCGGAACGCGAAGATCAATGGGTGGGCAAAACCCTTTTTGGCAAATACGAAATCGTGGAACTGCTGGGCGAAGGCGGCATGAGCCGAGTCTATAAGGCAAGGCAGATTCTGACGAAGAAGTTCGTCGCGCTCAAAATGCTGCACAAACACTTGAGCTCCAATTGGCAAATGATCCGGCGTTTCCAGGCAGAAGCGCAATCGTCATCCCACTTGACTCATCCGCACATCATCACCGTTTACGACTTCGGTATAACTGAAAACAGCCAGCCTTACATGGTTATGGAGTATCTGGAAGGGCGTCCGCTTTCAGAAATTATTCGCACCTGGGGACAGCTGGACGTCGAACGATGTATGAAGATCTTCGACCAGGCCTGCCAGGCTCTGGAATGCGCGCATGAAAACGGGGTCTTGCACAGAGATCTGAAGCCCAGCAATATAGTCCTCGTGCCAATCAGTGATGATCCGGATTTCGTCAAACTAGTGGACTTCGGAATCGCCAAGATATTGCCGAAGGCCGGCATTGACTCTCTCGAGCTGACACAAAGTGGAGATGTATTTGGAAGCCCGCTTTATATGAGTCCCGAGCAGTGCCTCGGACGCATGACTGACGCCCGCTCCGATATTTATTCCATGGGATGTTTGATGTATGAAGCGCTCGCGGGGCATCCGCCTTTGATTGGGAACAACATGCTCGAAACCATGCATAAGCAGATAAGCGAGATGCCATCGAGCCTTGGAGATGTGAAGGCGGACGTTCGCCTTGTGAAACAATTGGAAGAAATCATCTTCAAGGCGATGGCCAAAGACCCTGAGAACCGCTTTCAATCGGTGCGCGAGCTCAGAGCTGCTATTGAAGAAACACGCAATCAATGGAAGGAATGCTCAACGCTTGCCGCTACTCTCAAGAGGGCAAGCAGCAAGTGGGCACGCATATTTCAAAATCGCCTCGGCAAGCAATGGAAACTCAAGCTCGCATGCGCAGCAGTGTTTTGCTTTGCCATGCTTCATTACTCTTTGTGGTTTTACAGCCTTTACCGTCCTGGCAGCGCCCCCGATGAAACATCCCGCGAGATTCCCTGGACTATCGTGCAAAATTGGATGAACGTCATCGTCGAGGACAGTCCAAACACAAATCCGGTCTGGGAGCAAAGCACGGAGCTTGAGGCATTCAGATTGTTCGCTCGCAGAGCCGTCGCCACAGGACAGAGAAAAACGCAGGCCCAATGGAAGGAGGACTACTATGAGGCTTACGACTTCCTCAATCGTGGTCACATCGAGGACGCCATCGAGCATTTCGAGAAGGGCATTCAAGAAGCCAATGCCGTGAATATCGGAAGATCCATGGACTGCGTGCGGATGTACAACGCACTTGCCGTGTGTTATCTGGCGAAATCCCAACGCCCTAACGTCAATAGGGAAGCACTGCTCAGGAGGTCATTGCTCTGCGCAGATAAGGCAATTGAGATATGCGATAAAGACCTCAACGAATTGCGTTTAGCCATGATTCCATTGTGCATCAAGGGACACGTGCTTGAAATCCTTGGCTCAGACAAAGAAGCAAAACAGAGCTATTCCGCAATCGTACCGACTCTTGTAGACGCCATTGGCGCGCACTACGGACGTTGGTTTGCAACGCAGCGCAAAGAGCCGACTGACAAATTCGAATGGGATCACGCTACCGCAGCCCGATACAAATTGCTCTTTTGCTCAATCGGTGATTTCTCGCTGCGACACAAATATGCTCTGAAATCCAATACCTGGCCCTTCTTGATTAGCTCCTTGCGTCCTCGCGAGATTGTGCAACCGGGCGCAGCCTGCCGGGAGGATAAGGGAGAGTATGTAGTCGTCAACGGATCAATTCAGCCCAAGCTGATTGCGGTCAAGGGCATAGTTCAAGACTATATGCTGGATGCCGCCGATCAATACAGTATGCTGGCCAGCCTCTGCACTTGCGTCGATGGACAGGAAAGCCGCTTTACAGGCATCGCCATGTACAAGCTGGGCATGGCTCTCAAACAGCGTGCTCGGCTGCTCAAAGTAGCGGCATGGACCGCCTTGCGACAAGGGAAGCACGACGAAGCGATGACTTACTTCAAGGCAGAGCAGCGCTACTTGAAAGAAGCGAAGGCAAACTTCGAAAGGTCTGTTGACATCATTAAAAGCTGGCGCAGCTCGAGTGATACTTTTGTTGCCTTTGCGCTTTTCAACCTGAGCGATGTTGAAATGGACTTGTTTCAAATTGGTGATGCCCTGCAATCGAGATCTCAGGCGACCAAGATTTATGCCACTTCGTGGTGAAGTCTATTGGCGCGGAGCGGGGCATAACCGACCAGGCTCCCATACTCCGCTTTAGGAAGTCTCGCCGGCTGACTATTGAGAAAGCGGACCAATGCTCAACAAAGCCACAAAGTGCTATCCGTTTACAACTGTGAATGTCGGCAGCCGCGAACTGAAACATTGTTGTGTGAAACGCGTCTGTGCAAGGTTGAACGGCGCAAGTCACGAGTGTATTCTTGCTATGCGCCAGGCGGCATGTAGCAAAGAGATTGGAGGACCGCTCGGACAATCACCACAACGCTTCTAGAAAATTGCCATGAGTAACAAAGACCTGGTCAAGGAACAGTTATCGCTTCTGCGCTCCATTAGCAAACGCATTTCCTCGCGGAGCCTCGCGCTCGTAATGAGCGTCTTGCTTCTGGCGGCGCCGGTGCTTTCGGGTTGCGTTTCAGGCGGCCCGCCGCCATCGCCGGGACCTTCAACAACAACCGCCCCGCATGGCACCACAGGTGGTGCTGCGAGCGCGCTGCCCGAAGTAAACTCGCCATTTCCTGGCCCTTACAAAATTGTCGAGGTCGATGGCGTCCAGATGCGCCAGGGAAGATATCCCACCGGGGAATTCTCAGGAGTTCTCGTTCGCTCCCTGGTTGGCGATCCCAAGGTATTCAACCCGTGGACATCTGCCGACACTCAATCGAGCGAGCTTGCCGGCTTGATGTTTGCAGGATTGGTGATGCTCGATCCTTACAAGGGTGATGTGATACCGGACCTGGCTGAGTCATTCACAGTTGAAAAGGATAATCTGACATACACGGTAAGACTCCGCAAAGGATTGACCTGGTCTGACGGCAAACCGATTACAGCCGACGATGTCGTCTATACTTGGAACACCATAATTGCAGGAGGATATGGCAATTCCTCGCTGAGAGACGTCACCACGGTTAATGGCAAGTGTCCGACGGTCACTGCCATTGATCCCACTACGATAAAGTTCGTTACTCCACGACCATTCGCTCCGTTCCTCAGACTTCTGGGAATGCCGATCACGCCCAAACACATAGTCAAACCGATCATAGACGGCAAAGATGGTAGACGCGCGTTCGACAGGCTGTGGACAGTCAACTCCGATCCATCTACATTTGTCGTCAACGGGCCCTTCAAGCTCAAGAAGTACGTTCCCGCCCAGCGCGTTGAGTTCGGGCGCAACGACAAGTACGCAGCAGTCAACAGGGAGAGGAAGCGCCTGCCCTATCTCGCAGGAATCACTTATTTAATCGTCGGAGACCCAAACACGAATCTGCTCAAGTTCAGAGCCAAGGAAATCGATTTGACGACGGTGCGCCCCCGGGACGTGGTCGAGCTGATGGGTGTCAGGGAGAAAGAAAACTTCCAGCTCTATAACCTCGGGCAGGGCATCGGCACTTTCTTTGTTTGCTTCAATATGAATCAACGCAAAAATCCGAACAGCGGCAAACCATATGTGACACCATACAAATCTGTCTGGTTCAATGACCTCAACTTCCGGCAGGCTGTCAACCATGCGATCAACCGCGATCAAATGGTAGCCAATTATTTTAAAGGCATTGGTTTCCCGTTGTTCACTTCAGAACCGCCGACCAGCCCCTATTTCAACTCCGGGCTGAAGGGCTTCAAGCCTGATGTCGACTATTCAATGTCCCTCCTGGAAAAATCAGGCTTCAAGAAGAAAGATGATGGATTCCTGTACGACAAAGACGGACACAAAGTGGAATTCACGATGATCGCCTCGTCGGGAAGCACCTATACCGAAGCAGTGGGCAATATGTTCAAAAACGACATGCGCAAGCTTGGGATGAAGGTCAACTTGCAATTTATCGACTTCAACATCATGGGCGACAAATTGAACAATTCTCTTGACTGGGAAGCGTGTCTTGCCGGCTTGCGCGCCGGAGACCCGCTGGAGCCCAATGATGGTGCAAACGTCTATAAAGCGAACGGCCGCTTGCATTGGTTCGATCAGCGATTGCCGGATTCGTCAGGAGAAATCAAAGTCACTGATGCCAGACCATGGGAGAAACGCCTGGACGAGATTTTCAACACAGGAGCGGAGACCTTGGATCCGGCGAAACGAAAGGCGCTGTATAACGAGTATCAACAAATCATTTACGATCAGGCTCCTTACATCTACCTCGTGAGTCCGATGACGATTGTCGCAGTGCGTAACACAATCAAGAATTATCAGCCTACTTTCTTATCTCAATCTGCAAATGGCTTGCACAACCTCGATGAAATCTGGAAGGAAGAGACAAGCGGGACAGGCAAGTGAAAACAGCCGTACTTGGCATCACCCTCATCGCTTTGGCGGGCACCATGTACGGTTGCACGCCCAGAGCCTCGAGCGAAGGTGACATTGCTGTTAAACAGGCCGTTCAGCAGGACGATAAAGAAAGCAGGCAGGAGGCCAAAGCAGGCAGCAATGCCACATCGGGAAAAGCCACAGGAGACCTTAAATACACTCAGCTGGCAAGCATAACCGGTCCCACCGACGACAGCCATTTGATTGCCGGCGACTCATCGACAGAGTCTGACGATGTATGGCAAACACCGGCACACCCAAGCGAAGAGTCGACGAAGGAATTCGCCCGCGAGCTAAAGGAAGATGCAGAACGTCTTGCTCAGGAGTCGGCCCGCAATCAGGAGGCGCTGGCGAAGGCTATACATCGGGCACCGAATCCCGGTCCTTTCAAATTGGTGGAAGTGAAAGCAAAGGGACAGGATGGTGCCGAAGAAGTCGTTGAATGCTGGCAGGCGAGAGGAAAACCTGGGGAGTTCGGCGGCACGCTCACAGTTTCTACTTTCGGCAGCGGCCCGAAGACATTCAATTACTGGGCCCACCAGGATGCCGAGAGCGCAGGAATTGGCTATCTCATGTTCGAACGATTTCTCGATTTGGATCCCTGGACGGGCGAGACTTATCCGCGTCTGGCCAAATCGATTAAGGTGAGCGCCGATCATAAAGAGTACATCATCACACTGCGGAAGGGACTGAAATGGTCGGACGGCAGTCCGCTCACGGCGGATGATGTCGTCTATACGTTCGACACCATCGTCAGAAGAGGCTTCGGCAACAGCAGCACACGCGATACCCTCTCTGTATTTGGGAAGTTCCCAACCGTCAGAAAGATCGACGACCTCACGGTCAGCTTCCAAACATCCCATCCCTTCGCGCCCTTTCTCAATTGCCTGCTCAATGCACCAATCGCGCCGAAGCACGTGCTGGAAAAGATCACTAATCGACCGATGGAAGAGTTTCACAGCTTCTGGGACGTCAATTGCGACCCGTCGACGCTTGTTGTGAGCGGCCCATTCAAACTCGGTCGCTACGTGCCGGGACAGCGGATTGAGATGGTGAGAAATCGCAATTACGCAATGGTAGACAAGCTCGGGCGGCGATTGCCTTACCTGGACAAATTTGTCGTTGCCATTGTCCCCGATCAAAACACGCAGATCCTCAAGTTTTACGGCAATGAGCTCGATGTTCTGGACATCAAATCCGTACGGGGATTCGATGCCGCTTTGATGAAACAGAAAGAGGAGAGCGGCAATTTCAAAATGTACAACCTGGGGCCGGACGACGGCACGGTCTTTCTCATGTTCAATATGAACAGGCGAGAAAATCCTAAGGGCAATAAAAACGATCCGAAGAAGAGATATTACGTCGATCCGGTGAAGCAAAAATGGTTCAACGATCCGCACTTTCGCCAGGCGGTGAGTCACGCCATAAATCGAAAGCGGATAGTCGACAACGTATTGAGAGGGGTAGGCATGTCCCTCTATACATCAGAGTCTCCGGCATCCCTCTATTTCAATCGCAATCTTAAACCGTTTCCGCAAGATCTCAACTATGCGGCCGAGCTGCTTGCGCGCGGCGGCTTCGTCAAAAAGGGCGGCAAGCTCTATGACCGGGACGGCAACGCTGTCGAGTTCACTCTCAACACCAATGCAGGCAACACCGCCCGTGATGCCACGTGCATCATGATTGTCAACGATCTGAAAAAGCTGGGAATGAAAGTGAATTATCAGCCTATTGATTTCAACATTCTCGTCGATAAAACACACACGAGCCTTGACTGGGAAGCGATCGTTATGGGCCTTACCGGTGACAAGGTCGAGCCGTACAACGGCGCCAATGTGTGGAAGTCAGACGGCAGAATCCATATGTTCGATCAGCGCCTTCCCGACAGCAACGGAAGAACAACCGTCAGCGATGCTCGTGACTGGGAAAAGGAGATCGATCGCAATCTCGACCTGGCTGCCACGACTTTCGATGAGAAGCTCAGACACAAGTATTTCGATCGCTATCAACAAATAGCTTACGAGCAGCAGCCTTTTATTTACCTTTATTGCATCCTCGACATTGCTTCGGCACGAAACAAACTGGGCAATTACGCTCCCACGCCTCTGGGGATTACCTACCAGCCTAAGGGCAGCTTTCACAATCTGGAAGAGCTTTACATAATTGCGGCGAGGCACTGATGTCCGTACCTGTCTACATTTTGAAGCGCGCTTTGCAGGCACTGCCTCTCCTGCTCATCATTTCCATTATGAGCTTCACGATGCTGAAGCTGGCGCCCGTCGATCCGCTGGCCCATCTGCGTGCCAACCCCGCCATATCTCAAGCCGCAATCAAAGCCGAGGAGGAGCGTCTTGGGCTCGACAAGCCTGCTCACGTTCAATACTTCATCTGGCTGAAAAATCTCATGCAGGGAGATCTTGGCGTCTCGACCAGCGGCAGCCCGGTTGTCGTGTTGCTTATGCAAAGAGCAGGCAACACTCTCCTGCTCAGCGTGCTGAGCCTCATTTTCACATGGCTGATTGCGGCGCCGGCAGGTGTCTACGCAGCCGTTCATCGCGGCAAATGGATTGACAAATTGTTCAGCATCATTACCGCCGTCGGCATGTCCATGCCCACATTTCTCATGGCGCTGCTCCTTCTCATGGTGGCACTGGCTACCAGAGCGCTGCCCATTGGTGGCTTGACCAGCCCTTACTTTTTCGAGCGCGATGCAGTCGGGCAGATTTTGGACATCGCCCACCATCTGGTGATACCTGTGGCTGTTCTCACCTTCGTCAACCTCGCTCATATTCAACGCCAGATGCGCGCCAATCTACTGGACGTTTTGCGCGCCGAATACATAAGAACTGCCCGCGCAAAAGGTCTTTCCGAAAATAAGGTCATTTTTCGACACGCAGTGCGCACTGCGATCAACCCGCTGATCACAATTCTCGGGTTTGAATTCGCATTCCTCTTGAGCGGCGCAGCGTTAACTGAAACTGTCCTTGCTTTCCCCGGCCTCGGCAGATTGACTCTGGAGGCTGTGCTCACCAAAGACATGAATCTGGTAATGGCTTCCTTGATGCTCGGCTCGGCGATGCTCATCCTGGGCAATCTTCTTGCTGACGTTTTGCTCAAATTTGTAGATCCCCGAATCACTTTAGAATGACATGACTACGGCATCCACACCCTCGACTTCCGCCCCCCAGAGCCCATCGCTCAGAAAGGCCGCCTGGCGAAAGTTGTGGCGTGATCCTGTGGCACGGATAGCAATGATTGTGTTGCTCATCTTCTACCTTTGCGCATTCTTTGCCGATCCGATTACGCCGTACAGCATGGACTTTAACGATCCCGATCTGGCGAACGCGCCTCCAACTACAATTTATACGCGCGACTCCAACGGCAATCCGACCTGGCCGTATGTTTATGCTCAAGAACGGACATTCGACCCGAACACTTTCCGCCAAACATACAATGACATTCCGGGAAAAACTTATCCGATAAGGCTTTTTACTGCCGGGGAGAGCTATAAGATTCTCGGCATCATTCCTGGCGATATACATCTTTTTGGCGTCGATGCACCGGCGAGATTGTTTCTTCTCGGATCGGACATCAACGGCAGGGATAATTTCTCTCGCCTCTTTTTCGGAGCGCAGAAAAGTCTCACTATAGGCTTTCTTGGCTTATTCATCGCCTTTCCAATCGGCATTGTATATGGTGGCATCTCGGGTTTTGTGGGCGGCATCATGGACAATGTTATGATGCGGATTGCCGAAGCAATCATGTCGATTCCCAGCTTTTATCTCCTCATTGCCCTGGCGGCGATACTGCCGCCTGGCATGTCCAGCGCCGACCGCTTCGCTCTCATCACAGTGATTCTTTCCTTCATAGGCTGGGCAAGTCTGGCGCGCGTCATCAGAGGAATGGTCCTGTCCATAAAAGAAGAAGAATTCGTCCAGGCTGCAACCGCCATCGGCTTGCCTGAATTCCAGAACATAATCAAGCATGTAATCCCGCAAACCGCCAGCTTCCTCATCGTCGCCGCCACGCTGCAGGTTCCAAATTTCATCCTTTCCGAAAGCGGGCTCAGCTTCATCGGGCTGGGCATACAGCAACCGGACGCCAGCTGGGGCAATATGCTGAAGGCCGCGCTGGACAACGTAAATGATTTGCTTAATCAGCCCTGGCTGATCGCGCCAGGAATCCTGATCTTCATTACAATATTGTGCTTCAATAGCGTCGGCGACGTGCTCAGGGACGTTCTCGATCCTAAAATGCAGGGAACATCGTAAGCTGTCGTTGCTGCCGGACGCTCACAGCGCGGGCTCACGAAACGAAAAGGGGGGCGCGAGCTCACGAAACGAAAAGGGGGGCGCGAGCTCACGAGAGGGAAATAGGGAATTTGGACTTTGCCGTCACATTTTTTGTCTCCGCAGCAGCAGCAATTGCAGGCGCAACCTTGCTGACGGTTTACTCCGCATGGATGAAGCCTGGTAAGGGACGCTATTTATGCGAGGACTGCAAATTCAACGCGCCCGAGTCATGCCTCAAAGACGAGCGCCCGCATGCGCTCGTCTGCACCAGTTATCGAACTGAGAATGAGCATTGACACGAGTTCGGGCGTGCCGCCTGAAGCATCGCGCGCGGAACTGGACGCAATTTGCACCGCAGTACTGATCGATTTCCCGCTGGCAAAATAAACTTTTAAGTTGATCGCCGCTTGCAGCCCAAATCAACCTCAAATCCTCATCCTCACTGGATTGTCGCCCTTGCGCCTGGATTTCGGCTTTAAACCTATAAGTTTAAAACGCAGAGCGTCCTCACAGCAGAGCTAAGGGCAGTCAAAGTCTCACTGGCGAACCCGCAACGCGCAACTCGGCAGATTCTTCAAATCTACCGCCAAATCCAACAGCCGTACGGTCATGGAGTATCTCAAACTGCAGCTGCATTCGTCTTTGGGCTTTACGCAAGAGGCTGTTCCTGCTCCGCCTCGGCACCGCTTTCAAGGGCGCTGAGAATGCCAGGATTTGTGATCACACCCAGAAACAGAATTTGCTCCATGGTATTGTCTTTAATGGCAACGATGAACGGACGATCTGCCGTGAAGCGGAATTTCTCTTTCGCGCTGGGCGCTTTTCCCCAGGACGCCGCCGCGGCCGTGGCGGCAGCGGCTACCGTGCCTTCCTCATCAACGCGCAAATTCGCTTTGTGCCTGAACTCACTGACGTAAATATAATCAGGACGAGTGCAAAGCCTTGCGAAATTCGCTCGCCCTGGCTTGAAAAGGTCTTCAAGCTCGAGCTTTTGCAAAACCGTATTCAGCCTTGCTTCAAAATCGACTTCAAAACGCGGAATGCGCACGACGCCCTCGCGCTTGGTGAAGTTGACCATTTTGAAAGCTTCCGCGTCGAGCCAGTTCACAAAGGAGAAGAGATCGACGGACGAATCCGGCAGATAAACAAACATGCTTGTCGAGCTGTTGAGATAATCCAGCCTCACGGCCTGGAAGCCGTCCCCCGTTCGATGCCAGAACTCGCCTTCCGTTTGCATCATCGCTATCTCTTTCGTGCGCCCGTCGGGGAGATGGAAGTGCTCGTTCTTTGTGAGCTTAAACGGGAACTGTTTTTTCCATTTGCCTTTGAAGTAAACGGCGTTGGTGACCACCATTCTCGTATCTTCAGAAAGCGACTGGAGAATGCTGTTGATACGTCCCTTGGTGGCGTTCGCAACCCATTCATTTATGCATCTCACGCTCTGAGGGTTTCTGAAATCAGCCTGAAAGAGCGAGGCCATGTACTTCTCGACGCAAACATTTACAAATTCGTCGCGAAAGTTGACGCCGTACATCAGCCACAAAGCTGTTGCAATCGAGAATTCACAGCCCGTTTGACCGTTTAAATTGACTATATTCTCGCGGTTGCGTTCGTTGTATTTGTCGATTGTAATGGTCGAATCATGCAGAACTTTGCTGAGACTGTCGCGCGTGTGTCCGTGCGCCCCGTTGTAGAGAATGGATAGTGTCATCAGAAGGCCCAGCGGGGAGAAGAAAATGTTTTGAGAACTGTCCACGGATGAGAGGCGGCGCAGCACGCGAAGCGCGAATTTGGTTTCTAAAAGCGCAGTTGGAAGAGTCTGGGCAACGGGACCAAGATCAATGTTGTTGTACATGGCGCTCCGAGATCTTCAAATCCGATGCATGTCCGTCAGACCGTAAAATGCAAAGATAGACAAAACGTTCCCCTGGCGTTTGGCCGCTCTGTCAAAATATCTATGCCCAGGCGGCGTGCTATTGAAAACCGGGTTCTTCCGCCATGCGCTTCCTTAAGGCGGCCATTTCATTGTCCTTGTGCCCGCGGGCCAATACCGCCAGATAGCCCTTCAAGCACTGTTCTTTATCGGCGCGAGACAATTCCGTAAGCTCTGGCAGAAGGCCGCAGCATACAATGTCTCAGCCTCGGCATCTTCCTTATTCTCCTGCCTGGCCGCTGCGCACTTTACAAGGAGCTCAAAAGTAGTGGCATCGACAGAATCGCGTCCCGTATAAGAAAGACCCTCTTCGTAAGCGGCAATTCCTTTCTCACGCTGGCCGTTTGCTGCATAGAAGTTGCCCAGCTCCAAGAAGGGCTCCGCCGATCGCCCTTCTCTTTGTCTGCGCATCTCCGCGGCCCGCCTCAGATTTTGCTCAGCACGCAGAAGCTCTCCCCTTTCGGCGTAAATGCGCCCGATGTACATCTGAGCAATGATTGTGCGCGGGCGTCTCGGAAACCGGGTTGCAATATATTCAGCCTTGGCAAGAAGCGGTTCCGCTTTCTTCTCGTGCCCCAGGCGGTGTTCTGTGTAAGCAAGCAGGGCCAGGGTTTCACCGGTGAAGTGAGTTTTGTCGCCGTAGATTTTTTCTTGAATGGACAGTTGGCGAACAAGAAGAGGCTCCACCTCCGCAAAGCGGTCGCGCTTCATGAGAGCACGCACAAGAGTTCGCAATGTGCGATCGATTTCGTCGTCCTCAACTGCGCCTCCATCCTCCATAAGCCCCAGGGCACGCTGGCACGCTAGTCGCGCTTGCTCGAACTTGCCTTGTGTCAGATACACTTGTGCCATTGCGCGCAGCGTCAGCGCGAGCTCTGGTCCTCCTCGCTCCATATGCTCGGCCTCGTCAAGCGCATGCGCGTAAATGAGCTCGGACTCCGGGTAGTTCTTTTTGCGGTAAGCCTCTCGTCCCTCATTGAAGAACTGCCGCCATCTTTTCTCCGATGCCGAAACCACCACCGCATCGATCAAGGCTCTTGCCTCTTGCCTGCGATCGGTGCGCTGCAACAATTTGGACAGATTTTCATTGAGACGCCGGCGGACATCAGCATTTCCGGGAAGGCGATCGATGAGCTGGATGGCCTGGCGGTACATCTTTTCTGCATACGGATAATTGCTCTTCGCCAGCTCCAGATCAGCCAGGGCAGCCAGAACCCTGATGAAATCATATGACTGGAAATCCATGCCGCGCTCCTCCTGAGCGCCATTAGCGTTGTGAAGATCAAAAGCACGTCTCAAATATTTCTCGTCATCTTCGAGCTTGCGCTGATTCAGGCAGAGCTGCCCGAGTTCTCCAAGAGTGCGCATGTACTCCTGCCTGACCATTCTTCGATTGGGAAACGATGGCGCGCGAATGCCATTCACGCCATATCTCATAGTCTGCTTTCGAAAGGAGGTAAGTCAGACTCGCCACGAACAAAAGCTCAAAGGCGAGCGGTATTGCAACCAATACCAGTCCTTTTTGCGAGAGCTTAAGATTAAATTGCATAGTCCGCCTTTCACGCATAATGTTAATCAGAAGCGTCAAAAAAGGCGACTTTTGCCATGCCTCTGCCTGATGCACGGTTGCACATTGGCCTCATCGCATATATCGTGAATATACACAACTGAAGGTTTCCCGGATGACCCCGGCAGAAAAAATGTCATTCGATCTTCGCAGGCTTGCTCTGGACGTCCTCGACGGCAGGTCGGACGAGCTGACTTTATTGAGGCAGTTGTCGCTGCTGGAAAGAAACGATCCTTTGCTGTTTGAACAGGTGGTAAAACAACTCGAGCAAGACAACGATCGATGGTCGCCCAGCTCAAAGTTGCCAAACGTTGAAGTTATGCGCGACGAAAGAGGCTTTGTGGAAAACGTGAAATTTGTCGCTCTGGGCGATGAATCGAACGACAAGACAAAGCACATCTGCTGGCGCTCCGATTACAGCGAACGCGTCTGGGTGGAAGCATTCGCGGAGGAGCTGATTCAAGAATGCGAAAAGAAAAAAGACACAAAAGATTGAGCGATCACCACGCACAGTGAATTGCCTGCTGCAAATTCGTGACATCCGCGACAATCATCAAGCCCCTCTGCCGGTTCACCCACCGGACCCAGAGGGGCCTGCTCCCATTGGTGCTCGCGTGTTGTCTTGCGAGGATTCCCAATCGCCTAAAGCACCGACGCGCTTTTCAAAATGTGAGACTTATCCGGGTGCCATATGGTGGTGGCCCGCTTGACTGATAAGCTGTCGGTCTCGGTCGATCTGGAACAATTATATCAAGTAATCAAGTGGGATCAAGTAGTTCTGGCAAGATTAATGGATTTGCATATTCTATAAATAGCAACCCGAACTCTATAGGGATATCCCTTAAACGAGCGGTGGGAGAACGGCTGGATTCAGCGGGGGATGGTGTTAGATTTTCGCCGGAAAATCTAACATGCGATTGGACGACGGTTTCGCAAACCTGCCCACGTATGCGGCTCCGATGACAAGACAGCCAGCATCTCATCTCTGCGCACGTTTGCCAGGCGGAAGATGCCACTACTTTGCAGCAATGGGGAATCATTCAAAAAACCACTGTTAGCCTAACTTCGCCGCGGTAACTGCACGGATATAGCGGTTGCCGTGGTTCTGGATATGCGTTATGGCTGGAAACCCCGATGTTTTCGTGGGCGTTGGCGGGTGGGGTCGAATTAGTGACTGAATGTCATGGGCAACAT
>DATNRC010000586.1:0-22491 GCA_036703705.1 Candidatus Obscuribacterales bacterium | reverse complement strand
TAGCCAGGACGATTTGCAACTTTCGGCAAAACTATTTGCGCTTTCTTGCCACTGCAAGCGCAACTCCCAGTTTGTCCTCCGGAGACGTTACCGATGAGTTGTCTCGGTATGTCGTGGCTACTCCTGCCGCTTCCGCTATTCTGGATGTCGTGATGCGATCGGAATACGCGGAGGGAGGTTTGAACGTACCGTTTTCGTTACGTGTGAAGCCGCGCATCAACATCAGCTGCTCGTAATACGGACCCTTCGGATTGTCCCATGATTTGAGCAGCTCTTTGACCAGGGCGATGTTCTGCGGCGTATAGGCACCACCTTTTTTGGGATCCTGCTCAGCGTTTTTGAGAAATGCCTCCAGGTCCTCTTTGTCGATAATGCCGTCTGGGGGCTTACCTTTGGCATTGGCGACATCAAGGGCATGAAAGAGTGATTCACCATTTTGACTTTGCAAGAGACGTTCGGTGAGTGTTGCCACCTTATCCTTGTCGCTCTCGGCTCTAACCTCGTTGCGGGTCAATGCGCCATCTTTCTTAGTGTCTACTTGATCGAATTGCTTCAGCAAGGCTTCGAGCATCATGCGATCAAACGCGCTTGGCGTGTTTTCGCTTGTCAGATCCTGGCGCTTGAGAATGTCTTCTATTTCGTCTTTGGTAATCACACCGTCATCCCAAAGTTCTTGCTTGAAGCGGTTGTCTTCAGCCTGTGTCCATTGGATTGCCAGATCCGGCAAAATACCCTGTTGCTTGAGGTGCTCCTCCACCTTCAGATAGTAGCCTACGTAGTTGTTGAAAAAGTCCTCGTTGCTTGTGGAAGCTTGGCGGAATGAGTGATGGTTCTGATCCAATTCCTCATAAAGGGCAGCCAATGCGTCGCCGGGCAGACCGTTTTGCAGATTTGTAGTAATTGTGCTCACGCTTTGCTCTGGGGTGTCTGGCATGATGTCATCCTCGTGTTGGGCATGCGGTCATTGTCGAGGGAAGCGGGTCGTTTGCCATCGGCGTAAAGTGCAGCGTGGTTATGGCACTAAAGTGCTATTGGCTGCCGAGAAGCGAAAGGAGGCTTGGATTAAGTGAAGCAGGGGCAAAAGCGCGGGGCGCCGGTCCTTTGGAGATTGCCTTTTGCAACCGATACTGATGTGGTAGAAAGAACGTGTATTTTTCAGGCGAGATGTAAGCATGATTCGCGTGATGATTGTCGACGACCAATCTCTTGTACGGCAGGGGCTGATCTCCTTGCTTTCCCAGGAAGGCGATATTGAAATAGTAGGAGAAGCCGGCAACGGCAGTGAGGCGATATCGCTACTGGACAGTCTCAGACCTGATGTCATCTTGATGGACATGAGAATGCCTGCTCTTGATGGCGTAGCAGCAACCAGGGAGATTCTCAAACGTCAGCCTGCAATGCGCATTATCGTCCTGACCACATTTGACGACGACGAGTATATTTTCGAGTCGCTGAAAGCCGGTGCTCTGGGCTATCTGCTGAAGGACAGCGAACCAGAAATAGTTGCCAACGCCATTCGTGCGGTTCATAAAGGGCACACGCAACTGGGACCGACGATCGGACAGAGAGTAATTTCCAGAGTCAAGGCGCCCGCTTCCAAGGAGAGCGCGGAATTGGCAAAATTCTTGACAGAGCGTGAGCTTGAAGTCCTTAAATTAATGGCCGATGGGAGCAGCAACAAGGACATTGCAGACAAATTGAGTATCACTGAGGGAACGGTCAAGCACCATATAAGCAGCATACTTACTCAGCTTGGCGCCAAGAACCGCACCGAAGCGGCGCTCTGGGCGAGAGACAATCTGGCGTAGTGGCAATGACCCGATCAATTCGATTGCCGAAAGAGAGACGAGAGTCCATCTGGCGTTGTGGCAACGACTCCATCAATTCGATCGCCGAAGCAGCAGTCAAAAGTCGATTTACTCGAACGGCGCTTTGCGCTGCCCGTGAGATGGAATCCCGGCTCAATGATGATGCGAGAGCCCGGCTCAATGATGATGCGAGAGCCCGGCTTCAATTCGCCTGGCAAACTCTGGCACCGTGCACGGATTGCTCGAATTCGCACGAGCCGAGAAATCCCTTTCTGCCTGTGCCGAGCACCCATTGCACTTTATCCGCTGCCAAGACTGAATTTTGTTGACCGGTGCTCACGTCCTTGATGCCGCTGTAAGGCTTGTCGAGAAAACCTATGTCCTGAAGGGGATTGACGCTCTTTCCGTTGAGTTCGTACTCGAAGGCAGTTGTTCCGGTCACGGTGCCGGGAGGGGCGGCTGCGCGATCGTCATAATTGGGCGGCGGCGTCTCCGACAACAATGGTTGCCCGTCTGCGCCATTGTAGAAATACATAGTTTTGCCGAGCCCAAGCTTTTTCGAATTCAATATCCCCTTCAATTCGTTCAAAGAAAGCTCTGGCGCGATCTGGCTTGCGCGGCGCAGTATTCTTTTTTCCAGCTCTTGTCCGCCGGAAGTCGCTGTCCTGAAGTGCTCGAGAAGCTCCCAGGGGCTTGCATCGCGGCCGCATTTCAAGCCGAAATCGCGCAGGGGAAGTCGTGAATTGCGGTCTACTATGCGAATCCCTGTGGTGGCGGTTGGAAGTTCCAACTGCTCGTGCGCCATGAACAAATAATCATCGGCAATGGCTCTTGTCGCATTGACGCCTGTCCTCATGTACTCGACCGCTGCGTAATTATTCCGGTCTGTAATGCGGCGGGCTTTTCCGGCAGCGATATCGCCGGCGATATCACGTCCATAATTTTCGCTCCAGGTAGGCAGCCCCCCAACACAAGGATGTGATACGACCTGCTGGGCCATTGTGCCGCCGTCGCCGGGAATATTTATATACACGGTGACGGTTTGGGTACGCGGAAGTGTGCCGTCGTACATCAGATGTGTGCAGTGACAATTGAGCTCATAGGTTCCCATCAATTCAGCTGCGGTTGCCTTGCGCCCTAATTCTTTGCCCCTCCTGAAGTCGTAAGGCTCTGCCAGAAACATTTCCACTGGCGGCACCGGAATACCCTGCGCTCTTTTCTTGTTCCACTCGATTAGCTCGTTCATCTGCTGAAGACTGGTGCAAAAGACGCCTCCCACCCCTTCGGCAATCCCTCCGTCGCGCTGGTACGTGCCGGGTCCGACGTAAAGCTCTTTGTTGAAGAGATCGTTTGCCCCATCGGTGTAGACGAGATCCCACTTCGCGGGCAGCTCGATGCCCGGCTTGTTGACGAATTTGAGATAGCCGCGCGGAAGTTTTGCCGGGTATTCGCTTTCAAGGCAGCCGACAATGGCGCTGCTCAATGCGGTGAGAAAACCGTTTATCCTCTGAGCCTGAGCGCCGCCCTTGCCGGAAAATGCATTGGGGGGCGTCTGGGCGACTGGTCCATTGAACTGCGGTTGAGAGCTCAGATCGTTTGAGATGAGGTGCGGGGGATTGCCGGGAAACACGGGCACGCCGTAGATTGTCGGCAGTCCCGGCAGAGACAGGGGAACATATCCTTTGAGAAATGGCTGACCGGTTGACGATCGCCTGTAGGCGCTGTCAGTATTCAGGCATGAAGAAATATCCACGCCTTCCGGCAGCGTCAGTGGATTGAAGTACACATTGGTGGATGATCCGGGACGAAGCCAGGCGCATTTCATTTGCTCGCTCAAGGCAACCGACGCATTCTTGCCCAGCATCTTTGCATTATGTGCCGTAGCAATTCGGTCGAAGGCTACGCTCAAATCCAGGCCATTGGTCAGCTTCCCGGTCAACGCTTCTCCGAGCCGTTTCAGGCTTTCATAAGATGAGCCTGCCGTCGAGCCTCCTTCTTGTGAAATCTCCTTCTCGTTGCTCGCCAGGAGGAATGCCGCCGCAACTGCTCGGTTGTATGTGATTAGCGAAATATCGTCGGCATTGTTCAGGCCCAGACCGGCGAATTCGGCGGCATTTATGTCGTTGACGTTTACAGACGGAGTCTTGAGCGCTTCTTTAGCTGTATTAAGCGCACCAGCGTCAGTGGCGTTCATAACTTCACGATGGCCGCCCACAACCATGTTGAGTACGATAAAGGCTATGCCAACGCCGATCACAATGAGCGCTACTATCGCCACCAGACTGATGGTCGCTCCGGAGCTTCGGTGTATTCGATGGATCCTGGTTGCCGCGCGCATCGCTAAAGGGCCTCGGCGGGAATGATTTGCATTGGCTGTTGACCTCTCTACTATTTTCCCTGTTTGATCTCATTGTCAGCGCCTTTAATCTAAATATATGGGCCATTTGGACGCGCCCTTCAACACTGGCAATCCGGACATCACTTTCACTCCGCTCTCGCCTGACGAAGGGACACCTGACTGCGTATGTCATTCAGGCACAACAAGGCCAGTGACGTGGCTTGGTCGAGCGCGGCTGCCGACTGATCAGGTTTGATCGACCGCAGTCTTCTTGCCAGCCTGAGTTGAATAATTAGACAGGCTAGATTCTGGCCGAACTCCCTGTCATGTTCCAGGTACTCCCTTTCAAGACGCTTGCGCAGCTCCGCCGCAAGCCGGTTTTCCCTGAGGCGTCGTCTCCGCTTTAAGGCCTTTCTCGCGGCGAGAATTCCTATGACGACAACAATAATCATTGCTGAATCGAGATAAAACATTTTCATAATCTCTGCGCCACCGCTCTAGGCGAACAAGACTGCGTTGTTCGCCCGTCATGATTATTCTACGGAGCTTGCAGGCAACAGCGTTATAACTAAAGTCGGATTTGCCGCCAGCACTTTCGCGCCATGTGTCCGACAACATCATCGACGCTCTGCCCGCAAACAAAGGTCGGAAAAGGAATATGATCAATTGGGGAACCAGGGTGCAAAATGCACGATCAAAACAACTTCAGAGAATTGATCCGCACAGCCGTCCGTTGCGCCGGGGCGTGCTTATTGTTTTTACCTCTATATGCATGTTCGATAGGCAACGCCCTTCAAGACGGCATCCAGACGACGCAAAAGCAAGAGACGATACAACACGACTCGCCGCAGGACAATCTCAAGCTGGGAATGCGCTATCAGAAAATGGGTCGCGTAGAACTCAGTCGCGCTGCGCTGTTGCGAGCCATCGAGCAAGATCCTGAAGGCAAAATCGGGGCTGCCGCTCGCAGCTTCTTGCGGGCAAGAATTCCGGTGAAGACAGTTGCTGTTGAAGCAGAACAGCGCAACATCGTGGGCGTCAATCAAAGGATAAACGGTGAATGGAAGGCGGCCCGCAAGACCTTTTCTGATCTCATCCGGGATTATCCTGACTTTGAATGGGCATATGGAAACTTTGCGCTTTTGGCGATTGACGAAAACAAGCTTGATGAGGCGCAACAGCTTTTGCAGCGGGCGCTCAAGATCAATCCCAATTATGCCAACGGCTGGATCTATATGGGGCAAGTCATGCGCGCTCTCAAACGCCAGGCGGAAGCAGATGCATGCGAAAAGAAAGCCAGGCAATTGACCTCGTTCTGATCGGCAATTGACCTCGCCCTCATCGGCCCTTGACCTCGCCCTCATCGGCCCTTGACCCGATTGCCGTATTACTTTAGTGCCAATTTGCCGTGGCACGTGCGGAAGATAACGAGGGGCTTGTGGCCCCTCGTTTGACCCCAGTATATATCGGAGGAACCCTGGTGAAGGCTTTCGTCAGCTTTATTAGCTGCTTGCGCAAAGGGAAATGTCATATGGTTGACTGCCGGGTTGAGGACGCCACCAGCAATGTCGAGGCTTGTTGTCCAGCCGCGATCGCAGCTCTCGTCTTCTGTCTACAATACGCTCGAAGAGGCTCAATTTTTGCGGGGAGGAGACAACATGCGCCTGCGCGGGCAGCGCATGTGAATGGTTGTACGTCGTTATTGTTGCGTTGAGCATGGCTTTCCTCTTGCGGTTTGTGCAACGATTCTATGTGAAGCCCCGGGCAGAACGATATAACTAAAGTCATATTCGCGTCTCGTACTTTTTGCCTGAGGACCCAGGCTAGTGTCCTTGTGGCTTCACGAAGCAGCCGATTCCTTCGTTTGGGCGAAAATGGTCGCAGTGTTTCATCACGGCAGTCAGCTTATGTCGCCAGGCGACAGTATCTATTGAACTTTCTCGGCATTGGCCGGTTCTGTGGCGTGGGCTGCATTGTTTTCTTTGCGCCGCAACATGACGAGCGCCGCTCTTATCTCGCTCATCGAGACTGCAGTGAGTTCTTTGGCCGGCGCGAGCAAGCTTTCGATTACGTCCTTATCTTCTTTCCTTGACTGCCAGGCTGCAATCAGCTGCCTCTGAATTTCTTCCAGCTTTGCAACGACCGACGTGTTGATCGTATGCGCAACTCTGCTTCTTTCAATTTCGGCGGCCAGTTCGTCCAATTTCCCCGCCAGCAGTTCTGCTCCTTGTTTGTGTTCTTTTTCCCTCAGCAACGATGTCGACAGCACGCCGGTAATGCCGATAATGGCAGCAAAGCTCAACAGGTCGGTGCCAAAGATGAGCCGGGAGGCGTTCAGTCCACCGGAGCGTTCGCTGCCCTGGAAAATGGCCTGAGGATTGATCGTGGTTAGCACAATGCACAAGAGGACGGTTGTGGCGAGCATCGCTCGGTGCAGGCTCGAGTCCATCCACAGGGCCGTCTTGACCAAAAATATGAGAGCAAGCAATTCAATACCGGATATGGTGACGGTGCCCCAGGCTGCAGCGATAAGGCCGGCCTCAATGACGCTTAAAATGTACCGGCGACGACGCGATCCTGCCGGAAGCGAGAGCCAGCATATGAGCGCCATGCAGGCGAGTGAGCCCAATGCTATAAGGTAGCGCTGGGAGAGTATGTCGTGCTGCTGTATAGCACCGGCGCATATCTGCGCGATGATGAGCCAGACGATAAAGAGTGACTGAACGAGGGAAAAAACGAGCAACCATTGGCTTTCAACGGAACGATTGATCATTCTGCTTGCTCCTCGATCTCCGGCATTGCGGCTGTCCTTGGAGCAGCGGCAATAATGCGCGTCCCCTTGCCCGGCGACGATGCAATTTCGATTGTTCCTGAGACAAGCGCCATGCGCTCTTGCATGCCCTTTAATCCAAAGGAGGTTGTCCCCACATCTTGCCGTGCAAATCCGCGTCCGTCATCTTCAATTGTGACGGCGATCGTGTCGTTCTCGAGTCTCGCCGATATGGAGACGTTTTTCGCATTGGCATATTTCTTTATGTTGTTGAGCGCTTCTTTGCTTACACTCTGCAATTGGTGCCCGATGCTGGCCGGAATCGAGACATAATCATCATCGATTTCAATGCTCACGTTCAATTGGCTTTCATGTCTCAATTCGTCGGCAAGCGCTTGCAGTTCGGCTGCCAAATCGAGCGTGTCCTCACGTTTGTCCGCAACCGCTTTCGTCAATTCGCGTCGCGCTTCACTTGCCAATTCAATCGCTTTGCGCAGTGCGCTGCCGCACTTTTCGCGATCGCCGGCGAGCGAACGTCTGGCAATCTCAATCTGCATCTTAAGACCTGTGAGGCTGTGCCCGACATGATCGTGAATCTCTCTTGCGATGCGCGTTCGCTCGGCGATGGTGGCAAACTCCTCCACTTTGCGATTCAATGCTTCGCGTTCCAGCCGGGCTTTGATTTCAGCACGGAGAGAGTAGATGCAGAGGGTGGAGAAGACGAGCGCGAGAGCGACATTGGGCAGGCGTCCAAATATGAACAGATGCGCCAGATGCGCACTGGGGCTGAGCCAGAGCTCTGCGGACTGGAGAAGCCACCAGCTCAATTCTTTTGCGGCAGTGAAGGCAGTGAGCGCAAATGCGACACAGAAAATCTGTGCAGCCGGAGGCAGCATCAGCGCTCCTTTGGCGATGGCAACCATATACATGACTGTAAAAAGGCGAGTAATTCCAAAAGCAGACGTGATTGCCACCAGCACCACCTCAAACAGAACGTATGTAATCGGGTGTTGGCGCGGATCGCGGATCAGCAGGACGTAGAGCGCGAGGACAGCGATGCCTGCGCAAGTGGCGGCTGAGTTGGCTGGATTGACGACCTTCTCGATCAGGACGAAGAGAACTGTGTGACTGGCAAGCAGCACAAGGAGAATTGAAAGCTCAATCACTCTCAACTCGCCCCAGACATTGTAAAAGGCTTCATTTCGCTGCCCAGAATTGCCCGGCTTCTGCTTCACCTCAGGCGCATTTTCAATCGCCGGCGTTCGTTCTGAATCGCTCATCGCCATGTGCCTTTGACAGCCTCATAGCTCTTCGAGCTTGCAACCATAACATATAATGCAATCGAGACTGGTGTCGTTGTACGTGAGCTGGCGCATTCCCAGCGCTCTTGTTTGATTGAAATTGTGAAAAAGAATGGCTGATGTTCCCACCACAACCGCCAATATGCAAACGGCCGACATTGTGAGTGTCAAGGCGCGCACCGCTGTCGGCGAATCGATCATCGTCAGGTAAATTGCGTACGAGGCAAGAATTATCGTTGCCACGAACAAAATTGCTGAAATGACAATTGCTCTTACGGCAATCACTTCCGAAAAAGGGAGGAGCATTCTGAATCCGTGAGATATAAGATTGATTGTCGTCATTTTGCTCTGCCCGGCGATGCGAGTGCCCCGTGCAAGCGGTATGAGTGACTTTTGTTTGGCAAGAACGAGTACCGATGACGAATAGCAATAGTCGAAAAAGGGGTGAAACAGAACGTGTTGGGCGAACCAGCCCCGGCAGGCGATGAAATTGCCGCTGCGAACCACGGTTCCTGTGAGCGTTGAAAAATAAATCTTGAAGAAGAAATACATGATTTTGAACAGGGGACCTTCATGACGACGCGTTCGCCAAGCCAGACTGACCTGCCCCAAATCGTCCTCCGCCCTGAGCAAGGGATCTAAAAGCGCTGGAATATCCTCCGGCCGATCTTCGCCATCACTGTCCAAAGTGACGATGAAGTCGCTCTCTTTTATCAGACGCGAAAGCCTCCTCAAGGCAAAAACCAGAGCCCCCTGATGGCCCAGATTGAAGGGTGGAGAGACCACTACCATTGAGTCTGCATCGCTGAGCTTTTTCAGCTCTTCATCTTGCCCTCCGGAATCGTCAATGAGAACGGTAATCAGCTTCGCATCCGGGAAACGCTCACGCAGTACGGATTGCGCTCGCTCTTTCAATTTGAGGAAAGAGGGTATGTCGTAGTAACATGGCGCTATAATCCAGAGTTTCGTCAGCATTCAACTTCCTGGTAAGGCAGGCACAATATAGTAACCACACCGTGAGGTCCCGCAACGAGTATAATCTAGTTAGTCAGAATTCCCACATTCTGGTTGTTACCACAGCCAAGCAGAATTTATTATGGGCGACGATACTTCCACGACCTATACCGCAATTACCTATAATTTTTGCGAGCTGGCTGAGCTGAGAAAGGAAAAGTTCATTACCAAATGGGTGGATGAACTGAAAGACGAAATCACCGCTGTCTACATGAACGACAAAATTCATGTTGTTTCTTCGGTGTGTCCGCATTTCGGCGGTGACTTCGCGGTCGACCTGAAAAAGGGCGAGATGCGTTGCAAGTGGCACGACTGGACCTTCTGCATTGACGGCGGACAGTGCACCAATCGCAACCTCAAAACCAAGTTGAGACAGTATGAGTTCTTCGAGCAAAACGGATCTCTCATCATTCGGGCATCATGAAAGTACTCGAGCGTAATTTTGAAAACAAAATCGATGTCGCGGCCGGAGTCGTCATGTGGAACCACTGGGACCATGAGCATCTCACGGTGGTGCACAAAAACTATACGGATTGCAAACTGCTGCATGAAACTGATGACACCATCGTGCAGCTTGTTTCCTACCGCGTACCCATCTTCAGCTTTTTGATTTCGCACAGCATGGGAACGGTCGTCTTGACCAAGAGAGAAGGCAATGGCGGCACAATGCAGCAATTCAATCTTGGATTTCTCGGCATACCGTCAATCACAACCATCGATATAATCGATGATGGCGTGGATCATTGCACGGTGCGCACCAATTACAAATTTTTGCTCCATGGCTGGAAAGTGCTTTTAGCACCGCTTCTCTACAAGATGATGGAGAAGTGGAACAGGCAGGTATGGCTGGAGGACCTGCCCCTCAAACTGAGAAGGCATAAGGTTTTGCGTGCAGGATTCCAGGATTTTATCGGCATGCCGGAAAAGGTGGCCGATCGCCATGACGATCGAGCCATTGAATGCCGAATCCCGCTGCCGCGCCCGGCTGATTCGCCGGTCAATTCTTATTTCAATACGCTTTTGAAAAAGAAACCGGGACGCGAGCCGGCCTCGTAATTGTATTGAAGTGGAATGGCAATTGTCATGTCGCGCATGAGGGTAGCCCTGTCACTTAAGGACGTAGACCGTCAGCTCCAGGGTCTCTGCTCGGGCAGGATAACACTTTGATCCTTTGTCCTCGAATGTCGATTTCATTTGCTCCACCAATTCGTTGATGCGTCTTGTCGTCGGCACCTGGGGCGTATCTCTTTCCGTTGCCTTGCAGCGCACAAAGGCAAGGCGGCGGTATTTGCCTCCGGAAAGCAGCCTTTGCACTTTCTCTACGCACTCGGAAACGACGGCACCATCCTGCCAAGCTTGTGGATATCCCTCATTCTTGATTGGTTTCATGACATCGGAAATGACGAAACCTTCAACGGCGGAGTTGTGCTCAGCCAGTATTTGCGCCGGTGCGTAATAGCTGAAGGTATTGCCGCTGTACTCCGGAGCGTAGAGGAAGCATGTGTAATCCCATTTCCCGTCTTTTAATTCTTGCGCCAGCTGCCGGCTTCCCGAGCGCGGCTGCGAGTACATGTTTATCACTTCGGCAATGTTGAGGGCTATGATGAGACCGAGGGAAACTGCGGCCAGGGCATGCCTGATCGGAGCCGATCGCAGGCGCTCGGCTTGTATCATGCGCATAAAAAGCGCGCTGTAGACAACCCATCCCGCTGCCGCAAAAGGAAAGATGTACCGATAATAGCCAAGGAAGAAGGGCGCCGTATAAGCAATGGCGCCGCAGCCTGCAACCACAAGAGCAATGAGCAAAAGCAAACCTGAGGGCGGAACTGAGACGTTTGCAAAAGCCCAGGTCTTTCCGTTCTTTCGCTGCTTAAACGCCCAAACAAGCGTCCAGGCAAGGAGCGTCAGAGAAACTGCGGCAAGAAGAGTGGCATTGTTCCACCATGGAAGGGGAAGCATGGTAATCAGATTGCTCAATACCGAAAGAGGCAAAAGATGGAGGGGTGTTTTCTGGTCTACCAAATGCCCAATTCGCATCTGCTCGAGAAAAGTAGGCGCCCAGAAAAGGAAGGATGCGCCAGTCAAGAGGGCGCACAGCATGAATTCCTTGATGCGAAATTGACGATTGAAAAACCAGGCTGCAAGCGCGGACAGGCTCAATACGGCAAAGTACACGACTCCGGCGTAGCTGGTGTACACAAGCGCCACCGAGAGCAGGAGGAAAGCCAAGAGCCCCGGCAATCCCCACTTCTTTCTAACGAATACCGGGCAGAACACAGCCGTTGCCGAGCACGCGATTAGAGCAGTGAGGCTGTAAGCCTTAATCACTGATGAGAAATAGACAGACTGGCAGGAAAATGCGGCGAAGAATGCTGACAGTCGCGCTACACCTCGATCTTCCGTGGCAGTCAAGCCAAGCCAGTAGGTGGCAGGAATCAAAAGCAGACCGTAGATGAGGACCGGCACCTTGGCGATGACTTCGGAGCTGCCGGCAAAGTGCGCCCATATGAAGTTAAGGATATGAGCGCCCGGGGGATTGTAATCCACCCAGCGCACGTCTTGAAGAAGCTCCGCCAGGCTCGACCTGGTTGCCACGTACATGCTGTGCGATTCGTCGCAATTCAGTCCCACGTGTATGGCGGGCCACCTGAGGGCCAGTCCGGCGCAAATCAAGACGACGAGGTAGAGAATTTCGAAAAGCGTTTGGCGTTTTGCAGCATCCACTTGGTTTTCCTCACCAAACAGCTCGAAAAGATCCCGTCTAATCAAAAGTACACCGGGTATGGTTATAAAGGCAAACAAGTACGACAATATTCTTTGAGGGAATTGTGCAATCGGACTCCATCGAAACAAAGCTTAAGCCAGACATTTCGCCGCAAGGTCGCCCGGGCAGGGCAGCTTACGGCGGTCTGTTTCTTATCAGTCTCTCGTGTCTCATGTACGAGATGCTGCTTACGCGGATTTTCAGCGCCACGCTCTGGTATCACTTCGCATTCATGGTCGTTTCCTTCGCCATGTTTGGCATCACTATCGGCGCGCTTATTGTTTACCTCAATCCTGCCCGATACCCGGTTGCGGCAACGAAGAAGGGCTTGGCCGACAACAGTGTCCGTCTGGCGATTTCAATGCTTGTTTCTTTTCTCTTGTATCTCGCCATTCCCGTCTTGCCTTTCGTGCCTGATCTGCCGGTGGTTGCCTCTGCGTCGATTCTGGCCCTGGCACTCGTCTATGTGCTTTTTACCATTCCGTTCATCTTCGCCGGCGTGACCACCTGTCTTGCCCTGACGCGGTTTCCATATGACATCAGCAAGCTTTATGCCGCCGATCTGATCGGCGGTGCGCTTGGTTGCCTGGTTTTATTGGGAACGCTGAGTGTCGTCGATGCACCAACAGCGGTGATACTTTCGTCTGCCGTGGCTGCCGCAGGAGGATGGCTGTTTGCGCTCGAGCAGGACTCGATCAAGCTGAGGAAAGCGGCGATGGTTGCCTGCGTCGCCATTACGGCAGCGGCGATTCTCCAGGGATCGCTCTTTGCCGCAGGACAGCCGTCCCTTCACTTGACCTGGTACAAGGGCATGAAGTTCGGCAAGAAAGTGTACGAACGCTGGAATCCTTTCTCATACGTCTGCGTCTTTCCCTTCTTCAGAAAGGGCGTCGTTCCGCAGTCGACAGTAGGCGGCTCCACGCGCGTCAAAGATCAGGAAGAAAGAGATCCGGACCGAATGTTTTTGCAGATCGACGCCACTGCCGGTACTACCATCACCAGAAAAGCTGCCCGCCCCGAGATCTTCGAGGCGATGGACTACGATGTCGCTAATGTTGTGCACGGCATCAAGAAGAATGCGGATGTTCTCATCATAGGCGTCGGCGGCGGCAAAGATGTGCTGGCAGCCCTCCGATACGGGCAGAAGTCGATCACTGCCATAGACATCAACGACACCGTCATTCATGTCATCAACCGTGTTTTCGGTGATTTTACAGGGCACCTCGACCGGCTTCCCAACGTCCGCTTCTTCCGCGATGAGGCACGCAGCTTCATCTCGCGCAGCAAAGAGAAATTCGACATAATTCAGGCTACTTTGATCGACACCTGGGCTGCCACCTCGGCTGGTGCGTTTACTCTTACGGAAAACTCCCTTTATACGGTGGAGGCATGGCGGACTTATTTCGATCATCTCAACGACGGCGGTTTCATCACGTTTACTCGCAACTATGGACCCCGCTGGACAGCCAATGAGATTTACAGAATCACTGCGCTCGCCTTCCAGGCGCTGAAAGACAATGGGGTGAAGGAGCCGCGCAAGCACATTCTCGTCATCGCTAAGCTCAAAGAGACAGAGCATACGGAAGCGCAGCTGGCGACCATTATAGTGGGCAAGTCGGCTTTGACTGATGAGCAGATACGCACGGTTGAGAAGATGGCGAAAGAGCGCGGCTATGAGCTTTTGCTCACGCCTGTCAGCGCAACCGTTCCCTTCCTTGCCCAGCTCACGCAGCCGGACAATCAGGCGGTTATTGATGCCTTCGAATACGACATTTCCCCGCCGACGGACGATCGGCCGTTCTTCTTCAATATGGTGCGCCTGAAAGACTCGTTGCAGATTCAGCTCTGGTCTCACGGCTACATGGGCAGCCCGAACAATGCGGCGGTGTCGATTTTGTTTGGGCTTCTGATCGTAATTTCCTTGCTCACGCTCTTGTGCATCATCGTGCCTCTGAAGCTGAAAGCGGGAGCAATTGCCTTCAAAGGCGCCATGCCGATGATCGCTTACTTTGCTTTCATAGGCGCCGGCTTCATGCTGGCCGAGGTTTCCTTGATGCAGAGACTGGCTATATTTCTCGGGCATCCGGTTTATTCAGTTGCCGTTGTACTGTCGACGCTGCTTGTGGCAAGCGGTGCCGGAAGCTATCTGACGGGCGGCGTCAATGACAGCAATCTCGTCAGGCAGGGCATCGGCCGCCTGAGTCTTGTCGTGGTGGCGATGATTTTTGCCGACGCCCTCTATGCCTGGAGCATGAGTCAGCTGATCGGCGTCGAGATCGTCCCGCGCATTTTGATTTCAATGGCCGGTCTTTTAGCGATGGGCATCTTCATGGGAATGGCCTTCCCGCTTGGCATCAAGGCGGCTAACCGTCTGGGGATCGAGCACCTGACGCCATGGTTTTGGGGCATCAATGGCGCCACATCGGTTTTGGCGTCTGTCCTTGCTGTCGCTATCGCATTGACGCTTGGTATACACGCAGCCTTCATCTCGGCGATGATTGTCTACGCCGCTGCCGCTCTCAGCTTCGCTGCCACAGTACGCACGGCGGAGTGAGTATGCGCTGCGTGATGGATATGAGGACAAACGACGGAGGCAGACTTTCTTTGAGGCACTTATGCAGTCGGAATCCGTAGAAGCAACGTCCAGGCTCGACATTTCGCCGTCAGGTCGCCCGGGCAGGGCAGCTTACGGGGGTCTCTTTCTCATCAGTCTCTCGTGCCTGATGTACGAGATGCTCCTTACGCGCATATTCAGCGCCACGCTCTGGTATCACTTCGCCTTTATGGTGGTGTCATTCGCCATGTTTGGCATTACCTTTGGTGCGCTCCTCGTTTATCTCAAACCTGATAAATTTCCGCTTGCGGAAACGAAGAAGGGGCTTGCCGACAACAGCATCCGCTTATCGATTTCGATGATCTTGTCCTTTCTTGTCTACTTAGTCGTTCCTGTTTTTCCTTTTGTGCTCAACTTGCCCGTTGTCGCCTCAGCCTCTGCTCTGGCGCTGGCACTAGTTTATGTGCTGTTCACTATCCCCTTCATTTTCGCCGGAGTGACAACATGTCTCGCGCTCACGCGTTTTCCAAATGACATCAGCAGGCTTTATGCAGCGGATCTGATCGGCGGCGCGCTTGGCTGCCTGGCCTTGCTGGCAACGTTGAGCGCAGTCGATGCACCGACGGCGGTGATAATCTCGTCTGCCGTGGCCGCGGCGGGGGGATGGTTGTTCTCGCTGGAGCAGGAGTCGCCGAAGCTCAGAAAGACGGCCCTTGCCGCCTGCATCGTCATCTCTGCGGCGGCAATCCTTCAAGGATCGCTTTTTGCTGCCGGCAAGCCTTCGCTGCATCTGGTCTGGTACAAGGGCGTGACGTTCGGCGAGAAATTGTACGAGCGCTGGAACCCTTTCTCCTATGTTTGTGTCTTCCCATTTCCGAGAAAGAGCGGTGATCCTCAGACCGCAAGCGGCGATGTAAAGCGTGTCATAGATCAGGCGGAAAGAGATCCCGATCGCATGTTCTTGCTGATCGACGCTACTGCCGGCAGCACCATCATGAGAAGAGCATCGCGGCCTGAGCTGTATGCGGAGATGGACCTCGAGGTCTCTCACGTAGTGCATGGCATAAAAAAGAATGCCGATGTACTGATTATAGGCGCCGGCGGAGGCAAGGATGTCCTGGCGGCATTGCGAAATGGGCAGAAGTCCATCACCGCCATTGATATTAACGACACGGTACTGAATGTGCTGAATCACGTTTTCGGCGATTTCACGGGGCATCTGGATCAACTGCCTAATGTGCGCTTCTTCCGCGATGAGGCACGCAGTTTTATCTCGCGCAGCAAAGCGAAATTCGACATTATTCAGGCCACTTTGATAGACACCTGGGCTGCCACCACTGCCGGTGCCTTTACCTTGACTGAGAATTCGCTCTACACTGTAGAGGCATGGCGGACTTATCTCGATCACCTTCACGATGGTGGTTTCGTCAGTTTTACACGCAATTACGGCCCGCGCTGGACGGCCAATGAGATTTATAGAATAACGGCTCTTGCATGTCGGGCTTTGAAAGACAATGGTGTCACCGAGCCGCGGCGACACATTCTCGTCATGGCCAAGATCCAGGCAGGGGGAATGCCCGGGGCGCAGCTGGCCACAATCATCGTCGGCAAGTCGCCATTGACTGCGGAGCAGATGAGGACTGTTCAGATGCTGGCGAAGGAGCGCGGGTATGACCTTTTGCTTACGCCAGAGAGCGCCGCTGTGCCTTTTCTTGCCGAGCTTGCGCGGCCGGACAATCAGGCTGCGATCGACGCTTACGAATACGATGTATCGCCGCCGACGGATGATCGACCGTTTTTCTTCAATATGGTCCGATTGAAAGACGCGCTCAATCTTCAGCTCTGGTCGCACAGCTGGATGGGTGGACCGAACAACACGGCGGTTTCCATCCTCTTTGTGCTTTTAGTTGTAATCTCGCTTTTGACATTATTGTGCATTATCCTGCCGCTGAAGCTGAAAGCAGGAGCGGTAGCCTTTAAGGGCGCAACGCCGATGATTGCCTACTTCGCGTTGATTGGTGTCGGCTTTATGCTGGCGGAAGTTTCACTGATGCAGAGACTGGCTATCTTTCTCGGTCATCCCGTGTATTCGGTCGCTGTTGTCTTATCAACGCTCCTGGTTGCAAGCGGCGCCGGAAGCTATCTCACAGGCAGCATCAGTGAAAGCAATCTCGCCAAGCAGGGCATTGCCCGCCTCAGTCTCGTGGTTGTGGCCATGATTTTTGCTGATGCTCTCTATGCCTGGAGCATGAGTCAGCTGATCGGCGTCGAGATCGTGCCCCGCATCTTGATTTCAATGGCGGGTCTGTTGGCGATGGGAATCTTCATGGGCATGGCTTTCCCCATCGGTATCAAAGCTGCCAATCGCCTCGGCATCGAGCACCTGACGCCATGGTTTTGGGGCATCAATGGTGCCACATCGGTTTTGGCGTCTGTCCTTGCTGTCGCTATCGCATTGACGCTTGGTATACACGCAGCCTTCATCTCGGCGATGATGGTCTACGCCGCTGCCGCTCTCAGCTTCGCTGCCACAGTACGCACGGCGGAGTGAAAATCACGCCCGTTCAGCTCTGCTGCGCCAGGAAAACGGGGCGGCGGAAGATGTCCTGGTTACGGAGTTCCCGAGGATTTGCTCGACAGATATGACATGGTCGTTGAGCTCGGTATGAAACGTCCGAGCCAGAGCGATGTCGCGACAAGCGAGGAAGAGACCTGGCGACTCAGATTCTTGCGGGCGGAAGAGAAAGCTCAGAAGCTTGAACTGCAAGCTGCTGTTATCAATGAAAAACTGCTGCCACCTTGCCATGGAGCCAGCAATTCCAGGCCAATGCCTTGCTGCCGGCTGGCACAAGCCAGGCGAAGGTCTCAGCGACGGATGGACTCAACAATACTGTGACGAATAGCCATCAGCTCACAGGCACCGGCCCCGGTGGCAAGCAATTGACGTTTGATTCAAATGGCAGCATGACTTCGGACGGCACCAATGCTTATCTTTGGGATGCGCAGAATAGACTCTATTGCATTCTCTATCCGAGCAATTACTTTGGGGATTTCACGGAATTTGTGTACGACGGGCTCGACAGGTGCGTGAAGATCATTGAGTATACGAATTTTGCAGCGACGCAGCGGCCTACGCACTTCCGGCTATTGTTAGTTGGAACAAGTACAATGACTGTGTTCGCGACTGCAATTGTTGGTACCAAAAATGCATTCAAAGTGACTTGTGGAAGTGAACCTGAACCACGGATCCGCAGTCTCTGAGGTATTTTGAAGCTTATGATGGGTGGTTTGAATGACCAGCTCCAATATGGACAAATCCTTGCTTGAGGACATAGTCGGACTCCCGGCATTTCTGCGTGCGCGCAGTATCGCTCGTTTTTCGTGGGGCTGCCTACCATGGGCCTACTTTTCCAGCCTGCCTATTTTTGCCTATCGAAAGCCTACTTTTGCCTGTTTATCCCATGCCTACCGTGCCTACTTTTCCAAGGAGGTCGCCAATGCCAAGACTGACCATGCGTTTCGTAGAGAGGCAGATCCCAGAACTCGATAATGGACAAGTCCTATTCTTCCGCGATGACGAACCTTTTTCACCCCCCGTATCCTTGCCTGGAAGGACACGATCGGTCCCGAAGATCTGACGCTCAGCGGTCGGGTGGATTTTCGGCGGCGATTAAGGGCTTGCTTCGCCCTTTGAGGCGGCGCAGCCAGGACTGGCGGACGATGCTTACAAGTTCCATAAAGTAATTCGGCGCCACGCGAACAAGTCTGAATGACGAGCTTCCCATATCGATGGTTCGATTAATCCACGACACTGGCACTTCTTTCACTTTATAGCCCGCCAAAATCGGTTTTAAGCCCGTTTCCACATTGGCGGCAAAGTGGTCTTGCTCTATATCCAGATTCTTGAGAATGTCTGCGCGGTAGATTTTGAGATTATTTGATATGTCGCGAATGCCTGGATGCAAGAGGAGTTTTACCATGGCATGGAAGCTGCGGTTGCAGAGTATCTTGAAGTACGGATAGTTGATCAACACGGAGTCGTAGGAGAATCGGCTGCCAATTGCTCCATCGTTGCCTTCAGCGATGGCGTCGAACAGGTCGCGTATCTCCGGCACAATCTGTACGAAATCGCTGTCCATCGTGAGGATGTATGTGCCCGTAGCAGCTGCGTAACCGTCACGCAGTGCTCGCCCTACTCCTCCGGGCGGTGTGCGATCGACGACCTTGATGCGGGGCTCTTTCTTGGAGAGCTCATGAGCGACTGCTGATGTCGTATCAGTGCTGTTGTCGTTGACAATGACGATTTCATGCAAATAGTCGCCATATGCGGTGACCATGGCGTCGACCAGCCCCGGGATTGTCGTTTCCTCGTTGTAGCATGGTACCACCACCGATACCGACCCGAAAAGCTCCTTGTGGTTTGCCAGACTGACGCGCGGGCGCCTCAATCGTTCGTCTCCCGGTTTTTTGCCCCAGATATAGAGGGTTCCTGTGAATTCGCGAACGATTGGAGTGTGCTCCAGAATAAACGCCGTCGATTGCAAAAGGCGAATGAGCGGTCGCGGGGTTAGGGCGTGAATGATGTCGAAAGGAAGAATTTCCAGCTGCGTGAAGCCTTGCTGGGATGCGATTTTCATCAGCTGATATTGGCGCATGCCGCGCTCGCATATCGTTTGTCCCATCGCGCGCTTGATGTTGTTGATCTGATTCTTGATGAAAACCTGCGGATTCCAGTAATTGGCTTCGAAAAAGAGCATTTGCCCGCCCGGCTTGAGCAGACGGTAGATGGCAGCAAGCGCTTGCGGATATTGATCGTGACAGATAATCACGGTGCCCACCACGTAATCGAAGCTTTCCGCCGGCAGATCCTTGAGGTCCGTCACTTTCACGAAATTGACATTAGGCAATGGTTTGGCAGCCGCCAGAAGATCATCATTGAAAACCGCGGCGGTAATTGGGTTCTCGCCGCGCAAAACGGAAGACAGATGCTCAGTCCATAATCCGCTCCCGGCGCCAAGCTCGAGGATCGTTTCGCCCGGCAAGATATGAAACGAATGGCGGACCGTTACGGCGCGCCAGCGAAGTTTGTAGGGAGACGTACCAGGATAGCGGCGCCAATAGGCCTCACGCGTCTTCTCCATGCTCTTGAAATTGTCTAGAAGCGACATGCTCTCGTCATCTTCGTTGCGTCCCTTTTTCGTCGAAAGAGATCGTCTTGACGTGTGCGGCTTAACAACCGAATACGTTATGGATCTGCCGCCTGACCGGGTACCTGGTAGGCAATTTGCCTGACCCAATTTTAGCCTAAAGCCGTGTGGCGCTCGCAGCGGTGAAGGACAGCTTCTTGAGGAAATGGCGAGCAACGTCAGGGGGTTGGTTTTGCGCTCGCGGCAGTGAAGGACAGCTTCATTCGGCGTATACTCTGAGTGGTGTTCGCTTGCATATGGTGACTTTATGAGCGTTTGTGTTATTACCGGCTCGGCCGGCTTGATTGGCTCCGAGGCCGCTATTTCTTTTGCCGCCGCCGGCTTTCAGGTAATAGGCATCGACAACGACATGCGGAGCGTTTTTTTCGGGCAAGAAGCCTCGACGAAGTGGAATCGAGACCGCCTCGAGAAAGAGCTTGGCCAGGCCTATACGCACAAAGACCTTGATATCAGAGACGAAGAGGCCATTGACAAGCTTTTCAAGCACTACGGCAAGGACGTCACGCTGGTCATACATTGCGCCTCGCAGCCGTCTCACGATTGGGCAGCTAGAGAGCCGCTCACAGATTTTACGATCAATGCCAACGGCACTCTCGTGTTGCTGGAAGCGGTACGTAAGCACTGTCCGGAAGCCGTTTTCATTTTTATGTCGACGAACAAAGTGTATGGCGACACGCCCAACAGATTGCCGCTCGCGGAGCTTTCGACCCGATGGGAAATCCAGGCGGGTCACCCGTACGAAAAGGGGATCCGCGAGGACATGTCCGTCGACCATTGCCTGCACAGCCTTTTCGGCGTCTCCAAATTGGCGGCTGATGCCGCGGTACAGGAGTACGGGCGCTACTTCGGCATGAAAACAGCTTGCTTCCGCGGCGGATGCCTGACCGGTCCAGCGCATTCAGGCACGGAACTGCATGGCTTTCTTGCTTATTTGATGAAGGCGACGGCAACCGGAAAGCCTTACAGCATCTTTGGTTATAAGGGCAAGCAGGTGCGCGACAACATCCACAGCGCCGACCTCGTCAAAGCATTTCACGAGTTTTACAAGGCGCCGCGCTCCGGCGAAGCCTACAACATGGGAGGCGGGCGCGACAGCAATTGCTCGATGCTGGAAGCGATCGAGCTGTGCGAGCAAATTGCCGGGCGCAAGCTGAACTGGACCTATGTCGAGCAGAATCGCGCCGGCGACCATATCTGGTGGATTAGCAGCAATGCCAAATTCATGGAGCATTATCCCGACTGGCGGGTAACTATCGGCATCAGGGACATCCTCGAGGAGATTTACGCCTTCAATCGCGATCGTTGGCTGAGTCCAGCGAAATAAGGGAGATTTACGCCCTCAATCCGGATCGCTGCTTGAGTCCAGCGAAGTGAGATTGTCACTTTTATCAGCATCTTTGCAACACCTGGCTTGTAGCCCGAGGTTTATGCCTGATTAGGTAAGGGCACTAGCTAAGTACAGTCGGAGGGAATGACAATGACCTTTTCGAGACAGTTTCTTGCCTATTGTGCAGAAGTTGTTGATGGGCTTGATGCTGAAGATCTGGAAAACGCGGCGGCCATTTTGGCATCTCTTCGGGAGCGCAACGGTCGATTGTTCATCATCGGCTCAGGCGGAGGAGCAGGGCATGCGTCACATGCCACATGCGATTTCCGCAATTTGTGCAACATGGAAGCGTATGCGCCTTACGACAATGTCTCCGAGCTCACTGCCCGCGTCAACGATGACAGCTGGGAGACCACGCTCTCGACTTGGCTTGCCGTCAGTAAGTTAGGCAAGAATGACGGGCTCCTCGTATTCTCCGTCGGCGGTGGCAACGAGGAAAAGAAAGTAAGCATGAACCTCGTCAATGCCATGAAGTTAGCCAAAGATCGAGGCGCGTCCATTGTCGCGATTGTCGGCAGGGACGGCGGATATGCAGCGATTCATGCCGATCAAGCGATTATCATCCCCACTGTCGCCGCCGACCTGGTGACACCGCTCACTGAGGGATTTCAAGCAGTGGTCTGGCATTTGCTGGTTTCGCATCCCAAATTGCAGGTCAATCCCTCAAAGTGGGAATCGATGGCCCAGGAGAAGGAGCGCAACTTCGTCAAATGATCATTGCCAGGAGTCCAATGCGCATTTCGCTCGGCGGTGGTGGCACTGATTTGCCTTCTTACTACAGTCGCTTTTCCGGCTTCTTCATCTCGGCGGCGATAAGCCGCTATATGTATGTTCTCGTTCATCAATCGTGGAGCGACGAATACATCATCAAGTATTCGCAATTGGAGCGCACGAAAACTATCGGTGAAATAAGACATCCGATTGTGCGCTCGGCACTGGAATTGCTTAAGATGCCGCCCAGCCTGGAAATTTGCAGCATGGCGGACATTCCTGCAGGCACGGGGCTTGGCTCGTCGGGCGCGTTTACAACGGCGCTTCTCAAAGCACTACATGCTTACAAAAAAAACTTCCTTCTCAGCCCTCACGATCTGGCGGAGCAAGCGTGCCACATCGAAATCGACATTCTTCAAGATCCTGTTGGCAAGCAAGATCAGTACATCTCCGCATATGGCGGCATCACGTGCTTTGACGTGACGACAAACGGCACGGTGGAGGCTTACCCGGCTAAGTTGTCACCGCAGACGGTGTACACCTTGGAAGACAATCTGGCCATGTTCTTTACCGGCTATTCGAGATCCGCATTACAGCTTTTGCAGGAGCAAGATCGGTCAAGCAAAGCATCGGATGC
>DATNRC010000585.1:0-2602 GCA_036703705.1 Candidatus Obscuribacterales bacterium | reverse complement strand
AGGCACGATGCAGCCAAAGATTATTGGGACGACGCGCTGAAAAATCGTTTTCGATTGTGTGAAACACTCGCAGTGCCCTCTCAACGTCTGAAGGTGCCGGGACAGGTTCATTCCGACAGGGTTGTTTTCCTTGAGGAGACCGACCAGTTGCGAGAAGTGGACGCTGTATTTACCGTGAGCCCGGACGTGCCTATTCTTTTGCATTTCGCAGATTGCGTGCCGATAATTCTTTACGAACGGCGCAAAAATTCCGTTTGCGTGATTCACGCTGGATGGCGGGGAACGGCGGCCAGTATAGCCAGAAAGGCCGTGGAGAACCTTGTTAACAAGCTCAAAGCTGATCCTCGCCATATGGTTGCCGCGGTGGGACCGGCGATTGGGAGTTGTTGTTATCCCACATCGGATGAGGCAGCTGCGCAGCTCGCCACAACGATATCTGAAGCATCTTTGTTTATCGAGCGTCTGGAGCAGCCGCGCCCGGATCTCGGCGCCATCAATGCCATGCAGCTTCTTAAGGCAGGCGTCGAAGAGGTAGATGTCTGCAACCTCTGTACGTGCTGCCATCCCGAGCTCTTTTACTCTCATCGCCATTCGGGCGGCATCACAGGGCGCCAGGGCGCCATCGCTTGTTTGCGCTAAGCTGTCATAAGGCGGAAATCAGCCTATTTGTATTTGTTATTTCTCTCCTTATATGATCAGAATAAGGAAAGAACGATTCAGCGCCAGTATCTTTGATTGAAAGTGCGAAATTTTTTGCCAACGATTATCCTATTGAAGTATGCGTGTGCTGAACTCATGTGTTTCCGGCGCCGCTCTGTCACTGGCGAAAGGAAATCAAAATTGCAGTTTAAGTCGGTGGCTTACCTCAGCGCCGTATTACTCTTAAGCCAGAGTCCTTGTGCACTTGGAGAGACGAGTGCAGCACAAAAGTCACCAGCTTCGGTGAACACCGGGGCATCACATAATGTGCAACAGAAGGCAATTGGTTCAGCCGCGGCTAAGACTGCGCCAGTAGAGACGGTGCCATCCAAGAAGGCTGCAGCTAAGACTGCGCCAGTAGAGACAGCGCCATCCAAGAAGGCGGCGCAAGCCACGAAGTCGAAGAGTCAAGATCAAAGCGCAAGCTCAGCATCTAAAGCCTCAGCCTCAGATTTGCTCGCACCCGTGTCGCCACCACCTATGGAGGCACCGGGAAAGCAAGCAGGAAGAGCGGCTGTGATTGATAATGGCATTAAAGCTCCGAATGCAGACGTGGTCAGCACATCTGCTGCCAGCATATCGCCGGAGGCAGTTGAACAAATCGTCGATCGCGCAAGCAAGCGCATGACTCCGCCTTCACTCTGGAGACGAAACTCGCGCGCTGACAAGATCAAGCAAACAATACCAGCATCGACTGGCGCCAACCAGCGCCTGCAATCAGGCAGCGCATCGCCACGCACGCAATCAAGCGGTAATCCGCGGACTTTTACATCTGGTCAGCCAAAGAAGTCGTCAACGTTGGAGCCGGGACGTCAGGGTCGAACCAATGCGGCTTCCGCGCCCTTGCCGGGCGACTCATCGAAGCCGAAGAGCAATGTGACGATAAGGGATATCTCCTATCCACCGAACACCAGCGCGCAGCTTGTCCCGCTCGTTCCAAAAGCCGCTCCACCTGGACCTCCCAGCGCGCCGTCGTTCGCCCAACCAAAACCCGAGTCCGCGCCACCCCCAGCTCCCTCTACGCCTGGTGCGGCAACGGCGTTGGAGAAATATCCAACAATTGCCGAGATGGAGGTTCTTACCTACGGTGAATCGCACCCGGCAAGAGCAATCGCAGATCGCTTGACGGCGCTGGAGACGACGGTTTTCAAAATCACTTACCCCAGCGAATCGCTGGCCGCAAGGACCGATCGATTGAAGCGAACCCTTCTCGGCGCCGATATCGAGAATACCTACAATCAATCTTCGCCGTACAGCCAGCCTCCGTACGGTTACCAGCCGCCGCCTTCACAATGGACCGAAGAGCCTCCGAGAACCTCCGTGCCACCCAGCACCAATCCTGATGCCGCGCGGTATGCCTACTACGACGAGATCGCCATCATGCCGGAAAATCGCGTGCCGGTTACGGAGGAGCAGCTCGAGCATTACTTTTTGCAACTCGTGAATATGGAACGTCAGAAAGTGGGTGCGGCGCCGCTTGCGCTCGATCCGCTGGCGGAAAAGATGGCGCGAGAACATGCCGTGCAGCTGGCGCAGCGAGCGGTTGTTTCCCATGCCGACGAGAAGGGCAACAATCCCGACCGCAGATATACGCTTCTTGGTGGAACAGATGCCGTTACGGAAAGCGTTCTCTCAATCAAAAGCGAAGAGCTCGGCACGAAGAAGCTGCTGCGCAGTGCTGCGCCGCGCATCATGAAGGTCTTCATGTCGCATCAAGATGACAGGGATGCCCTGACCTCGCCGGATACCAACGCAATGGGCTTCCATGCCGGTTTCACCAGCGATAAATCACGTCTCATTGCCTGCGTGGAAGGATTGACGAAACGCGGCATCATACATCCCATACCGATTGACGTGCATGTCGGCGACAAACTCGAAGTTAAGGGTGTCGTGATGCAGCCTT
>DATNRC010000584.1:0-3286 GCA_036703705.1 Candidatus Obscuribacterales bacterium | reverse complement strand
TGGGACGGGCTCGAGCAGCGGCGATTGTTCGAAGGTCGCGATCTGCCTGTGACCACCGATTTCAGATCGGTAATCGCATCCGTCATCGGCGATCACATGCAGCTGTCACAATCGCAATTGGCCACAGTCTTCCCGGACTTCCGCCAGAACGACAAAGCGCTTAAGGACATCGTCCGCGCCTAGTTCGTCCTGATTACTTTCCTCGCTCGCCCAAGGTTCGCACTTATCAGTTAGCCGACGGGCAGCGAGAAATTACTCGCCTGCCAGCACGTTCTGAAGCTGGACGAGACGTAAATTCACCGTTCTCATATCAAATGAGTCGGCATCAAAATCGCCGCCGGCCCACTCCAAAAGGTCCAGCCCTTCTTCGTTTTCCGGATCTTCCACTTTCTCCAGGAAATTCGCATAGCCGTAAACTCCTCCCACGTCCTCCGGAGGGCAAGCGCGTTTACCAGCAATGCAGGCGGCAAGAACCAGGTCGTCGGTGGTGATAATCTGCTCCAAAACGACTCTGTGTTGCCATCCGTCGCCGAAGTCGTATTCGTACATGAACTCCTCCTCGGGAGCACTCAATAAATCGGCAAGCGTATACTTGCTCTCCGCCTTCATGTCCGGTTCATCAGTCGTCGCTTTGAGATCGCCAAAATGCCTGTCGCCGGAGGCACGGAAAGCATGGAGATGATAATTCCACCAGCCCATGGCAATCTGCAAGATTTCGTGGAGAAGATCGAGGGTGACGTCACTTCGCACAAGCAACCGCCGCCAGATGGGAAGCGGGGCGTCCATAAGCGTAACTTTCAGCTTATACATCGAAGGTTTTTTGCGCTTCGTCGCGGCTCCAGCCTTCGCCTTGGTGGTTCCAATACTTCTTTTGGCAACACTCATGTCAACACCTGCTGATCGGTTATTTTTCTACGCCAGCGCACCGCTATGGGAAGCGCTGCGAATCGCATAAGTATACCCAACAGGCTAAGGAAATCGCCAGCAATCGTTCGCCGTCACCAGGGCTGCCGCTCGCGGTCGCGGAAAAAGCCGCCGCTAGGCCCGCCATCCGGGAGCGTGGCAAGCCAGACAATGGTGTCAGCCCCCTCAGCCGGGCTGCGCGTCGCGTTTTTGCCTCCCATGTCGGTTCGCACCCAGCCGGGACAACAGGCATTGACCAGGATGTTTGCATTTTTCACTTCGTCGGCGACGATGCAGGTAAGAGCATTGAGCGCCGCTTTCGAAAGACGATAGCCGGTGTAGCCGCGCCCCATGAATGCCAGCTGTCCCAGCCCCGAGGATACATTCACTATGCGCCCATAGTTGTGCTCTTTCATTAGCGGAATGAGTTCCTGACACAACATCAATGGACCATAAACGTTCGTCTCCATCGTCAGCCGGATCTTGTCCATGTCCGCGTCCATGATGCTGTTTGTCGGTTCGCCCCCTTTGTGGCGATCGAGAAGCACGCCCGCGTTGTTGACGAGCACGTCCAATCTGCCGAAATCCTTGCGGACAGAAAGGGCCAGCTGCCGGATGCTCTTCTGCGATGTGACATCGAGCAAATGGAAAGAAATCTTCCTTTTGTTGGCGCCCAGATTCAGCTCGTCAACAGCTTCTTTGCCGCTCTTCGGCTCCCGTGCCGTGACAATGACGCGCAATCCCCGTACGGCGAGCTGCCGGGCGGTCTCAAAGCCGAGACCTCTATTGGCCCCCGTTACTACGGCTACTCTGTCATCGCTCATATTTTCTCATCCACCAGTACATCTTTATCGTTGCACGTGAAAACCGCTGCCGCGCCGCGCTCATCAAAATACCGGATGCATGCTTTCGCGCGGAAGAACAAGATCAAGCTCGCCCCTCGTCGCGACGCGGGAATACCAGTAACCGCTGTCCTTGATATGCCGCTTTTGATTATCGTAGTCGACGTACACCAGACCAAACCGCTTCGAGTATCCAAGCGCCCATTCAAAATTGTCCAGCAACGACCAGGCGAAATAGCCTTTTATGGACACCTGACTCTTGATTGCGTTCCAGACGGCAACCAGATGATCGCGCAGATATTCAATGCGATCGGGGTCATGAACGGCGCCGTCACCATCAAGAGAATCTTTGTAGGCGGCACCATTCTCGGTGATGTAAATGGGCGGCAATGCGTATTCATTGCGCAGCCGTACAAGAAGCCGCGTAAGAGCATCAGGACAGACTTCCCAGTCCATGTCCGTATACTTGGAATGCGCAACGCGTTTTACCTCGCCTGTGGCAAGAGTGGGAACGCGGAAATAATAATTCACTCCCAGCAAGTCGTTGCGCTGGGATATAAGCGCCATGTCATTGGCGTTTATCACCGTGTCCGCATCGGCGAAATCCTCCAGGCACTCCGAGGAGTAAGCTGCTTTCAGGAGCGGGTCGAGAAACCATCCGCAATGCAAACGCCACTGGCGTTCCGCCGCCTGCCGGTCGGCCTCGTCATCGCCGATTGCTTCATGCGGAGCCATGAAGAGCGAGATGCCTACGTTGGCGTCAGGAGATACGCCGCGAATGGCTTGCATCGCCAATCCGTGCGCCACCATAAGATGGTGCGCCACCTTGTACATCGTCGGTTTGTGCTTAATCCCCGGCGGATGCTCGCCCGTCAGATAGCCGTAGCGTGCCACTATATACGGTTCATTCAAAGTAATCCAATTGCTCACTCTGTCGCCCAGACGCTTGGCGACCACTGCCGCGAAATCAGCGAAATAGCCGGCCGTGTCGCGCTTTGTCCAGCCGCCCTCATCCTCCAGGGCCTGAGGCAAATCCCAATGATAGAGCGTGACGAATGGCTGAATTCCCAGCGTGAGCAAAATGTCCACAACCCGATCGTAAAAGTCCAGACCGGCCCAATTGACGGCGCCGCGCCCTTTGGGAAGCACTCTCGGCCAGGAGATGGAGAAGCGGTAAGCTTTCATGCCCAATTGTTTGAGCAGCATCAGGTCTTCAGCCAGGCGATGATAATGATCGCATGCCACATCGCCGGTGTCTCCGTTGACCACATTTCCCGGAACACGGCAAAAGCGGTCCCAGACTGATTCGCCACGGCCGTCCTCGCTTACCGCACCCTCAATTTGATACGCCGCAGTGGCAAGCCCCCAAACAAACCCTCGCGGAAAAACCAATACTGAGTTTTGGGTCATTGATCTTGCTCTTCCTCTTCGTCGCCATCTTCTTCAAGCGAGGTCACCTGATGCAGCTGCTGCTTTTCGGTGCGGCGGGACGCTTTTCGATAGCGGCCGCTCAGCCTGGGCACGTGCGTCGCTTTGCCTTC
>DATNRC010000583.1:0-5076 GCA_036703705.1 Candidatus Obscuribacterales bacterium | reverse complement strand
CTCGTGTTGAACCGCATAAGACCGGCGATGGTCAAAAACAGCGACATGATGAGCGTCGAAGATGTTCTGGAGATCCTCTCCATCAAATTGCTTGGAGTGGTGCCGGAAGATGAGGACATCATCATTTCGACAAACAAGGGAGAGCCCGTATCGGGCACCGACAACACGAGGTCCGGTCTGGCGTTTCGCAACATCGCCAGGCGCCTGCGCGGAGAAGAGGTTCCCTTCATGGACATGGATACCCCGAACGGAAACTGGATCAGCAAGCTGGTCAAATTTTTCAATCCGGTGCGGGTCTAATTGTGAGGGGCTGAAAAGTGCAAGTGTTGAACTGGTTATTCCGAGCCACACCCACCGGCGACGCAAGAGCTACCGCAAAAGATCGCATGCGCAATATGCTAGTGCATGACCGTCTCGAGCTTCCAGCCGGCAGACTTGAGATTCTTGAAGAAGAACTGACAGCCGTCGTGTCGCGCTACTTTGAATTGGACACCGAAACGACGCGTTTCGACCTGCAACAGGTCGATCGCAAAGCGGCGCTGATAGCCAATTTCAAGTTGCTGCGCTCGAAGTGCTGAGTTGTGCTGAGTTGAGCCAGCAGCGGCCGTCACCATTGACCGCTAACGAAAGCCTGCCGCCTGCCGCTCTGCGCGCTTGATTATCTCCGCAGCTTTGGCTTCCGCCTCGCTCTGGATTTCTTTGCGCACGCTATCCGGGACGCCAAGCTTCTCGTTTCCGTGCTCATCTTTCACCCAGTAATTGCCGTTTTGCTCCAGGTCTTTGATTTTCTCATCGGCCTCTTTGCGGATCTTCTCGGCCTCTTTTTCCGCCTGGGCCATGATCGCAGCACGGCGAACCTTGGCAGCCTCTGAAATGCCGCCTTCCGCTGGTCCGCCCTTCAAAGAGGGCGTCAGGCTGTCGGTGGGGGCCGAGGAAGATCCGCCGGACCCCTTGAAGCCGCTCATCTGAGATATTGCCTTCTGGCAATATGCGGCATAGGATGCCGGCGCATTAAGCTCCATGCAGCGCGTGTATTCGGCCTTTGCTGCCTCATACTGCCTGAGCTGCACGAGAGTGTTGGCAAGATAATAATGACCGAGCCAATTTCCAGGATTTTGCTGGGTTGCCGCTGTCAGGCTGATCCTTGCCGAAGCATAATCACCCTTGCTATAGCTTGCCACTCCATTAGCCAATTCGTTAGCCGATGTGGGGCCGCCTGTCGTAAGCAGCATAATGGCCGTCAAGGCTGCCGATTGCAATGAGAATTTTTGCCTTTTGGTCATGGTTCAACGTACTCGCACGGTTGAGAGCTGATGGCATTCTTGCCGCTGAATGTTAATCCTACACACGACTATATTTGATTAAACCACTGATGATTGTGATGAGCAAAAATGTTGTTCGGCGCTTCCGTTGACAACGCAGAACCAGCAACACAACACTACCGGCCCCGGCTTCGAAACCATGTTGGGCGAGAATCGAACACCATAGTTATGCTATTGTCTGATTCGGCTGGCGACAGGCTCATCTGCCGGCAGCCGGAACAAAGACGCGAGTAAATTAAGTTCTTGAACACCGCAGCCAGACCTGTTCCTTTCCTCAACACGCTGAAGCAAATCTTCGGCTTCGCCACCGAAATCGACTGGTGGTTGCTCGCGGCGACAGGATTTCTTGTCTTCATCGGCCTCAACACTCTTCGTTTTTCAGAGCAAACCGTCGGCTATTACGAGAAGCAGCTCGATTTTTTCTGGGCTGGGCTGGTGTTGCTTGCGATTTTAAGCCGAATTCCAAACCAATTCTGGACGAACAAATACACGGTGCCCTTGATGTATCTGGGTAATCTGGGGCTTCTCGTCGCTGTGATGCTGAAAGGTCACACAGCGCAGGGTGCCCAGCGCTGGCTGGCCATCGGACCCATTACTCTGCAGCCCTCTGAAATCGCCAAGCTGGTGGTGATTTTTACCCTGGCGGCCTGGCTCGGTAGACGGCCCATTCGCTCCTTTTTCGACATTTTCAAACTGATCGCCATCATTTTGCCTCCGGCTGTCCTTGTCTTTAAGCAGCCCGATTTGGGCACTTCGCTTACTTTCGGCGCCGTGTTTTTCGGCATGGCATTCTGGGCGGGAGCGACAGTCTGCGATGTGCTTGCCCTCGTCAGCCCGCTGTTCAGCTTGATTCTTAACGCCATCGACCAAACGTGGTGGATCTATTACATTGGCGCGGTCGGCGTCATATTGGCGATTTTCTGGCGCAGCAAAGACTGGAGTGTTTGGATTCGACTGCTCATGGTTTTGATCATTGTCGCTGGCAACTATGGTGTGGGCATGGCCCGGCCGCATATGTGGGGTTTGCTGAAAGAGTACCAGCAAAAACGATTGACCAGCTTCGTCAATCCTTATGAAGACCCTCGAGGGTCCGGCTATCACATTCTGCAGAGTCTGATTGCTATCGGATCCGGCGGCATACAGGGCGCCGGGCTGGGCAAAGGCAATCAGAGCCAGGGCGCCTTCATTCCTGAGAGGCACACAGACTTTATTTTTGCAGTCGTCGGCGAAGAATGGGGGTTCAAGATTGCCGCGGTCATCATCTTTGCCTACGGCATCATCTGCACGCGGGCGCTTATTATCGCCAACCAGAGCCGCGGCGATCCGACAGCCAGCGTCATGGCCATCGGACTCATGTGTATGTTCCTTTTCCACGTGTTCCTCAACATCGGCATGACCATGGGAATAATGCCCGTTGCCGGCGTGCCTCTGCCGTTTTTGAGTTACGGAGGAACGGCCCTCATTGTCGATCTGTCATCAATCGGCCTCTTGCTGGCAATCCGCAGGCAAAATCCGCCTCAGAAGAAAGAAGAGTGGAAGTAAGCTGGCACCTTCGACTTTAGTCAAAATGGAACAGCCATGAGCAAGTGATGCGGTATGCCGCGAGGTTGGCCAGCGACAAGAGATCGAGCTTCGGTTTGCGATAAGAAGTCATGGTGGTAGCGCGCCAGGCACCTTCGCGATCACTTCTTTAATAATGGATTTCCCCAGGTCAACCCATGGTAAATCCGTAGCCGCCAATCGACCCAGCGCCTCTCAATCTGCCGAAACCACCGATTAGCACAGAAACCTGTCGTATCGTTCGCTGAACATTAAAAACCCTGCCAGTTGGCCAAAATCGGGAACCAGAATATGAGCCCTTGTGTCTCATCGGCCACGAAATTGTTCACAAGTCGAAGAGGGGAGCTTTTTCTTTTCATGAACGTCAACAACGAGTCGAAATCTCACCCAATACGAGAGCTTCAATGGTTGGCGTATTTTTTCATCCAGCACGGGCGAGCAGACATTGCGCAAGAAATATTCGAACAGTTAGCCGATTTACGCCATCGCAGCGCCGACGACCTGGCTTCAAGCAACGAGGAGCGTGGCTCATCTGAGGAGGATTCTCGCGCTTCGCTTGGAGGAGCATTGAAAAAACCGGACGCAAGAGACATCTCAACCGAAGTACCCCTCGCTCCGGCAAATCTCAATCCTGGCCTGCCTCAATGAGATGAAGCGCAAGGTGGCAAAACACAGTTGAACTGACGCTCAATTGGCACTATCAGCCTGTGCTGCGGCGGAGCGCCTGCTTCGCAATTTGCTCCACCGGCTGCTCAGGTTTGGCAGGGCTCGAAGACCAGAGGATTCCGCGCTGGATACAGAATCCCCACGATTCAATGCCGTTTTTCGTCCTTGCAAGGGCATGCTTTTAGCTGTCGCCGTTGCCCTTTCCGTTCTCTTCCGGCCAGCTGCCATGCGAAAGGCTTGCCGCCAGTCGCGCAGCGCCGCGGGTCCGCCGTCACTCACTTGATTTGCAGCGGCGTAACTTGCCGGCGCTTTTCTTTCTGGGGCAGCACCGGACCCATCGTTTGCCGGTGCCATTCGTTGCGAGGCAACGCCACTCTGCTCGTTCGCCGGCGCTTTTCTTTCTGGGGCGGCACCGGATCCATCGTTTGCCTGTGCCTTTTCGCCTGCGGAATGGCTGGTTTGCGGAGAGCGAATATTGCTTTCAGCCTTGTAAACGGCAGCGCGCATAGATTTTGCCGAGCCCGGGATTTTTTGCGCGTCGCGGGCATTGCTTTCAGCCTTAAAACTCCTCTTCATCTCGGAGAAGCCACCCTGAGCGCGCTTGGAGCTGACACCTTTGTGATGGCCCATGACGAACGCGGCGCCGACGATCAAAATAATGGAAATGGTTCCGACCGCGGGCCGCAATAAACTTGCACCATGCGGGCAGACGTCAGGACCCATTTTTGCTAATGCTGCACGCGGCGCAGGCCTCGCGGGCACCACTAATGATGATGTGCCGGTCGGCACAGCAGTTGGCCCTGTGTGCATTTTTTCCAGAGCTGCTTGAAACTCAGTCATTGATTGAAAGCGCTGAGCCGGATCTTTGGCCATGGCCTTAAAGATGATTGCCTCCAGTTCTGGTGGCACAGCCACGTCAGGGTTGGCTTCTTTGAAGGTCGGAGGATTCTCCAAAACATGCTTGCGCATCAGTTGGAATAAAGGCGCGCCGTTGAATGGATCCTTGCCGGTCAGAAGCTCGTATAAAACGCAGCCCAGCGAGTAGATATCAGAACGCGCATCGCAGCGCTCGCCCTTTACCTGCTCCGGGCTTACGTAAGGCGGGCTGCCCCAGAATTCACCGGTCTGAGTGAGACGCCGTGATTCTTCTCCCAGTTTGGCCAAACCAAAATCCACAACTTTGACGAAATCCTGTTCGTCGTCGAGAAGCATGATGTTGCCGGGTTTGATGTCACGGTGAACAACACCCACGTTGTGCGCGTGTTTCACTGCGGCGCAGACCTGAATACCGATTTTCCGCACCCGTTCAAAGCTGAGGACATTCTCATGCCTCAGAATGTCGTCCAAACTGCGACCTTTGATCAAATCCATGATCAGATACGGCTGATGGTTTTCGCCGTAAATGCAGTCGTGAACCGTGACAATATTGGGATGCTCCAGTTTGGCAAGCGTTTGGATTTCAATCGAAAATCGCTCGCGAACAGCTGGGCGATCTTGCACCTGGAAATTGAGAGTCTTTATGGCAACA
>DATNRC010000582.1:0-6041 GCA_036703705.1 Candidatus Obscuribacterales bacterium | reverse complement strand
AGATGCCTTTCAAGATTGCAGGAATTGCCAATCAAAAGGTAGCTGCGTCCCGGCCATGCAGCAGCCTCGACATACGGCTTTATGTCAATTTGACTGAGCAGCTTGAGATTGCGCTCTTCTCTTGGCTCAGCCCCTTCATTCCTGACGTCGTAAGCGACTCTCGTCAATTTGATAAGTAATTTTTCTGCGTCTTCGTTCTTGTGCATTGAACGATCCTCTGCAATTAAGAAATTCATCGCTTTTACTTATCTGCCCCTGCGATCTTGCTGATAAACCGCGGCGACAAGTAATTAAGCTGAAATCGTAGAGTGGCTTCCGTGCCCTGTTTTGGTCGTATATCTATGATATATTTCCACTTCTGGAATGGATTGAGAAATGCAGATCGTAGTTGCGCCTTGCGCATATAAGGGCACGTTTTCACCGTCTGAGGCGGCAGAAGCGATAAAGGAGGGCGTGCAAATCGCCTTTCCGCAATCTGAAATCGTGCTTGTGCCCATTGCAGACGGCGGTGATGGAACCGTCGAAGCGATTCATCTTGCAAGAGGCGGAAGCCTTGAGACTCTCACGGTTCATGGTGCCCTGGGTGAGGAGCAGGAGGCGCACTGGCTCGCGCTCGGCGCAGTAGCGATTGCCGAGCTTGCTTCTGCCAGCGGAATAGCGCGGCTCTCAGGCGCGCCATTGAGGCCGCTTGAGGCGCACACGCGCGGGCTGGGAGAAGTTATAAGAGAATGCATCGAAAAGCGAGGTTTTGCAAGAGTCGTCGTGGCCGTCGGCGGTAGTGCCTCTACAGATGGTGGCACCGGGGCCCTCACCGCGCTTGGTGCCAGATTCCTCGACAGCAGCGGCAAGCAGTTGGCTCCTGGCGGCGGCGAGCTGAGAAAACTGGCGGCCGCCGACCTGTCTGCGCTTACGAAAATCGCACAATCAGTTTCGATCGCCGTGGCAGTGGACGTGGTCAACCCGCTCCTGGGCTCCTCCGGCGCGGCACGTGTTTTCGGACCGCAGAAAGGGGCGGGCGAAGAGGATATTCGTATCCTCGAAGAAGGGCTTGGCAAATTGAAGGAGGTTCTCGAGTCCGCAACCGGCCGGATGGTAGCGGACGCGCCCGGAGCAGGAGCCGCGGGCGGCACCGCATTCGGTCTTTGCTGTTGTCTGGGGGCCAAAATCATGCCCGGCTTCGAATGGATAGCGGGCATTCTTCGTCTCGAGCAGCAGGTAAAGTGCGCCGACATCGTCATCACCGGCGAAGGACGATTGGACGAGCAGTCAATGCAGGGCAAGGGCGTTGGCGAGCTCGTCCGCCTCTGCGAAAAATTTGGCCGCCCTCTGATTGCCGTGCCTGCCATCGCATCCAGTGTCAGCTTTCCAGGAATCTATAAAGTGGTGCCGGCAGCCCGGATGGGGGAGGGCGCTACATATGGCGACATCGCCCGCGCCGCCGCCGCCGCTCTAGATGAAGTGAAAAGGGACATCTGCCGGGGACACGGACTTTCTTCATAGCCGCCGCCGGAGTTTATTGCCGCTCTATTTGTTCTTTTTCAAGAAACCTAAAATGTCGGTCGGCAGGAGTGAGCTCGAGACAATGGGAGCATTTTGCGGAGCGGGAGCCGACAATTGCGGCGCCGGCTGAGCATAGAGAGGCTCCTGACTGATCGGCGTTCCTTGCGCGGCACCCGGTGCGCCCAATGGTTCAGTCTGCGGCAATTGCTGCTGAGGCTGTTGTGGCACCGCCTGTGGTGCTTCCACCGGAGTGGCTTGCGGCTGAGCTTCTACCACGGGCTGCTCGACGGCTTCCGGCTGCGCTGGTTGCGGCGTCTGAACGCCGGCACTTTGCGCATTTTGCGCTAACTGCTGTCCAGCTTGTTGACCGGCAGACTGAGCAACCGTTGCTCCGCCGTCAATTCCTGGAATGGTCAGTTCTTGCCCGGGCAGGATAAGGCGCGGATTGCTGCCGATTATCTCGGCATTAGCCTTGTAAAGCTCGCCCCATCTCGTTCCGTCGCCAAAATGCTCCTGCGAAATCTTCCACAGGCTGTCGCCCGGCTTGACTACATATGTGGTGGCACCTGCATTGGCCACCTCGGCTGCGCCGCCAGGCAATTCGATGTTCGTGCCTGGATGAATCAGATCGGGATTGGTGCCCAGAACATCGTGATTGAGATTGTAAATCTCTTTCCATTTGAGCGCATCGCCCAACTGATTCTTGGCGATATTCCACAAGCAATCGCCGGCGCGAATCGTGTATGTGGTCGGTGTTTGAGAGCCAATCGCTGCGTCGGCTCCGGCGGCTTGCGTGGCCTCCACTCCTTGCTGAGTTATGCCTGCCTGGCTTGCCGTCGCGGCATCAAAAGCCGGTTGCACTGCTTCATTCGCTTTCGCATCCGGCCTCAATTGGGGGCGCTGATACTCAACTTTGGGAAGACTTCTGTGGGCTACCTGATCGTGTGCCTGGCCGAAATGATGGTGGGCGTGCGGTTTGATCTGATGACCGATGTGATCCATCACCGGCTTGGATGTGCTTGCTGCCGGCTTGGCATGGGCAGGGGTGCTCGGCTTGTGAAGCGAGTCAAGCGACAATTGCTTCGCCTTGAGCCCGCCAAGAGCCGATCCGGCAGATTTTGCCGCCGCCGCCGGATTAGGCGAAGAAACGGCCTGAGGCTGATTCCACTGCGCATCGAAAGACGGCGCTGGGGTTTGCTTTTCCAGACCGCCCAGAGTCGGGCGGAACGTTTCCTGGCTGTTGTTGGAGGCTATGACACTGTCATTTGAGAAATTGGCGGTGGCGCTGTAGGTGGACGACTCGATTGCGTGTTCTTGTCCCTGACCCATTCTGAAGCCGACATTATTGTCTTGTGCGGCGGCGCCGAAGGATGTGTCTTTCATGCTGCCCACGGCGTCAAGCCCTGCGCCCTGGTAAGCCAGGCTGTTGCCTTGTGCGTTGAGCGAAGAGGGAAGGGAGTTCGCCAGCGGCAGTGATTGGGAAAGACCTGCTGCTATCGGTTGTGTCGCCTGGGAAAGATTGCTCATGCCGCCGGAAGCGTTGGCCGTGCTTGCCAGCGAAGGCGATGTTGTTATGCGGTCGGAAAACAGCCTTTGCGTGCCGCCGAGGTGGCTTGCCAGCCTGCCTTCTGATAATGCCGGTCCGGAGATCAGCTCGCCCTGCGAGCTTGCTGCTCCCTGGCCGCCGAATTTGGAGCTCCACTCGAATTGTGGCTTGTTCAGATCAAGCTGTCCGGAAACTTTCAGCGGGTCGCCAAGGCTTGTGAAATGCTCGGGCGAAGCATTGAAAGTGACCGAATTGGAAAGCGAAGAATGGAAGCCGTTTGAGATGTGGTTGACCGAGAAGGCGCTGCCGATGTGCAAGCTCTGAAAAATCGGCGCCTGGGACGGCAACAGGGACATGTTGATGGGCATGTGCTCGCTGCCCGAAAGGAGCGATGTAGTCATATTGCCGGGAGCGAATTTGGAGAAGATGGTGGGGTCGAACACCATATGGAAAACGCTGCCCTGGCCAAAGAAAAATTGAGAGAGAGCCTCGAAGAAAGAATTCATGATGCCCATGGCGCCGGGCATGCGCATGATCATCTGGATGAGCGGCGAAAGAGGCTCATTAGCCATGGCTGCCAGGGCGGTGGCGTCCATGGGCGGCGGAGCGCCCGCCAGAGCCTGCGCTTCCAGACCTGTAGGCGTGGCTATATGAGCGCCCGCCAGAGCCTGCGCTTCCAGACCTGTGGGCGTGGCTATATGAGCGCCAGCCATGTTGGCATGACCGGTGACGCCCGTCTGAGCCGCGAGCTCGAGGCTGGGCGACATTGCTTTCATGGCAGACGGCGGGACTACTGTGGTTTGAATCAGGTGATCCGCCACCTGTGCTTGCAGCTCATAGGCTGCTTGTTCGGCGCCCTGGCTGCCCGCATTCTCAAAAAGCGCTGACAGACCGGCATGGCTTATTTCTCCGCCGCCGGCGACACTGTCGCCGCCGCCGCCGCTGCCTGAAAATGTTGGGGGTCTGTAACCGATGGGCATTTTCGTCTACGCTCGTCAAGCTGCGTCTAATCTACCCCTCGCCCCGGGGCAAGTAAAGGCGTTGTATGGGAGGATTCCCACGCCTGGCGCGCTTTCATGGTGGAAATACGTTTAAGCTGGGGGTTGCCGCAAGCACATTCCTCGCTTGTGGCTCTCCGGCGGCTCTTTCTGATCGAGGTTCTATCCTGCGCCGGGAGCTACCAAGCAGTTACAATGGCTCACAGTCTTGTGAGGAGATGCGCATAAAGATGCCAAAAAACCTATATCCGCTGGCGCTTGCAATTGCTCTTTCCGCGTCGACTTTGGCGCCGCAACTGCCTCCCGGTGCTGCTCAGCCGCCCACGGAAGAGAAGCAGGAGGTGGACAGCGCTCCTCAGCCGCCGACGCCGGTTTATCCCGCCCTGATGACGGCAATTCAGGAGTACAACCATGAGCCCAATGCCGCCACCTGGGATAGAGTAATCCTTCATTTGCGCGAATTGCTTGTCAATCCGCAGTTTTCACGCCTGGACGCCGGCTCAATCGTGAAAGCGAATGCCGGTCTTTCCGAGCTGGGGCTGAAAGTGATCGATGCGGGCGGCGCGCGCGTCTGGACTTTTCCTAATGTGACCTACGCCCAAGCCGTGCTCGTAAGCTGGCAGCAGATTACCGCCACAACCGCCACTCGTCCCGGACGGCGGCGGCCGGTCAAGGTGGTGGTCACAAGCAGCTCGCCGCGCGTTCAGTCTCTCACCATTCCGGCCTCGGTTATGTTGAACGACGCAAGGATAGTGCATCGTGTTGTTTTCGAGCCTGCCCCGCCGGGCAAGCCCAGGAAAGTGAAAAGCGATGGCGGGCGCAACCTCATTTTTGCAGGCAACGATCGCACAAGCGGGCTTATCTGGCTTAAGGCTTTGAAGCTGGCAGAAGGCAAATGGTATGACAGCGCTGAGGTGCTTTCCGGCATCCCGCCATTTCTTTTGCAAAATGTGCAGGGCCGGGCGTCATTTGCCGGCTCCGACCTTATCTTGAACATAGCGGCGCAGCGAACAGGCGGCGATGAGACAGCGAAGAAGCCTCAGAGGTCGCAGGCCGGCAGCTACAAGATTGTCCTCAAACTGCAAAACGGGCGTTATGTCTTGGAGGGCAAGTCGCCGGATGAGGGACCGATAGCCATAGTGCATCAATTTCTTGCCGCCGTCCGGCAGGGCCGTCACGATCTGGCAAAAGCATGGCTGGTAGACGGCAAGTTGGCCGCCATTCCGGGCTATCTCAACCTTTACGGCAAGACGGACAAGCAGTATCGCGTCATCGCCATGGCCAATCCGGCGTCCGGCGGCTCTCGCTTTCGCGTCATCACCTTCGGCAAAAACGATCTGATTCTTGATGTGGGAACGATAAAGAAGATGGAAGCGGGAAAGCCGCGCTTTTTCAATGCCATAAAGGGCGTCTTCGTCGCCCCGCCCGATCCGTTCGCGCAGCGCCTTTTGGGCGTATCTTCGCTCAGTGACAGGCCGCGCGAGCAAGAAGCATCCGAGTCCGCAAACAGCTCCCAAGCGGTTTCTCAGGAGAAATCATCTCAAATTGGCTCTAATCGATAAAAACTACATGGTCATAGCTTTATATATATTGCGAATTTGGCCTTTATTATGGGCATATAATGGCTGAATTGCCTGCTCACGCAAAGGTTGTCTCAGTGTCGTCATCATCCGACACCCCATCAAGTCAGACCATTTCATCCAGAGAGGAGCCTCTGGAGGAGAAAGGTTACTTTGCCTCGTCGCTTTCTTTTCTTACTTACTCTTACCGGGAAACGCTGTTTGCGGAAATGGAAAGGCTTGTTGAGGCGGGCAAGCAATTCGACGGACTGATTATCGACCTCATGCAAACAGGTTTTTCACTGCCCCTCGAGGCGATTGTCAAATTCAGCCTCTATGCCAAACGCCTGCTCAAGCCGCAAGGGGTGCTGCTGTTCGTAAAAGCGGATGGCGCGCTCACGCTTACCAAGGACGATCCCGGCGGCGGCCTCACCTTCA
>DATNRC010000581.1:0-3641 GCA_036703705.1 Candidatus Obscuribacterales bacterium | reverse complement strand
CCGCCGATAGCGCAGCCTGCGAAGTGCTGACTCTGGGGCTCTTGCTCACGGACGTTGCCTGGTCCTTCCCCGGCGGCGCTGTCGTTGTGTTCTGCGCAATCTGCGCCGGCGGCGCTGTCGTTGTGTTCTGCGCAATCTGCGCCGGCGGCGCTGTCGTTGTTTCTCGCGCCATCTTCACGGGAAGGGCTTGCTTCTTTGCCTCGTCCTTCCCTGGCGGCGCTGTCGTTGTTTTCTGCGCAATCTGCGCCGGTGGCGCCGTCGTTGTTTCCTTGGCAGAAGCCTTTTCTGGCGCCGCCTCTTGCGTCGCCTTCGCCTTCGCTGCGGTCTGCCCTACATTTGCCGCCTCACTTTCATGTTCGCGCAGACGATCGAGTTGCACGTATTCGTACAAATCTGCCGGATGTCCAGAAGCATCGCAGAGCGCGCCGGTAAGCATCTTTTTGTAATCAGTCTTCGTTCTGTAAATGCTCGAGAGTGAGCCCAGGCAAAAATCGACAATGTTGGGCAGATCTGCGCCTTCCGCTAACACATCTGACAGCGTCTTCCATGGTGAAAGCGCCTGGCAAGCCGGAGATTTGCCGACAGGAGCAGCGAGGTTGTCGATAAAATCGCGTGGCGCTATGCCGTAGATGACAATCTTCGGCGTTTTATTCGCTGCAATTGTTCGCTGCAGAATGAACAAAGCATCCGACGCCATGCAGGCAACACACGTGAGGTTGGCGACACTCACTTTGCGCCCGCTGAGCTTGGCGATCGAATCCTCGAGGTAACGCGCGCGAGTGTAACTGCGAACACTGTCCAATGACTCGCCGGGCTCGCCCGCCAGTTGCGTATCAAGGTGCGCGATTGCTTCCATCGGAAGGGAGGAGCCAAGCACCACTACATCAGGTTTCGCATTCGATCGCAAAAAGGCAGGCAGCTTGGAGGCGAGTGGATTAGCCTCAATTGGCACATAACGAGTAGTGCGGATGAATTTGATCGGTTGAACAGCCAGCGCCAGCACCTCGAAGCCGACAAGGCAAAGCACGCACCAGAAAACAGTGCTGCGCCCCAATCGTTTCAATGTGTCGACAATTGTCATAACAACTGTTCCGCTGCATCGCCACGGCCTCAACGGCTGAAACACGTCCCAGCAAAAGCCTGGCGGTCTTTGTAAAGATACCTTGTTATCATGGGGCTATCCTTGGCTGGCATTAATAATCAACACTCTTCCTCCGCATAGCCATGCGCGTGAACTTTGGCTGATGTTAATGTTTGATCGAAGCACTAAAATACGCGCATGATCCTGTGCATTGGCGTACAGGTGGTGGCAAGATCAACAGTCCGAGCAACATGACCCATGAATGATTTCGCTGAACACCTCTCACTAGAGCTTAAAATCCCCCTGGGGCGCGTGCGTGCAGTTATCGAGCTGCTTGCCGATGGCGCAACCATCCCGTTTATCGCCCGCTACAGAAAAGAAGCGACCGGATCGCTCGACGAAGTAGCAATTACCAACATAAGAGACCGCCTGGCTCAGCTTGAAGAATTGGAAAAGAGGCGCCAGTCGATGTTGGAGTCCTTGCAAGAGCGAGCCCTTCTCACTGACGATCTGAAAAGGCGTTTGCAAGGAGCGAACACAATGGCTGAGCTGGAGGATGTTTATCTTCCATTCAGGCAGAAGCGCAAGACCCGCGCGACAGCGGCTCGCGAGAAAGGTCTGGAGCCGCTGGCAAAAGACATATTTACCGGGCGCTCCAAAAATCCAAAGGCTGATGGCGCAGCTTTTGTCAATGAAGAGAAAGGCGTTGCCAATGTGGACGAAGCGCTTGCCGGAGCAAGGGATATCATCGCCGAATGGATCAACGAGGACGAGACTGCACGCAGAGAGATTCGCAAGCTGTGGCTAAAGAAGAGCATGCTCACGTCGCGCGTGGTGAAGGGCAAAGAAGCAGAGGGCGCGAAATTCAAAGATTACTTCGACTGGTCGGAGCCGGCTGCCTCCAGCCCTTCACACCGCATTCTGGCAATGCTTCGTGGCGAGTCGGACAACGTACTCAAGATAAAAATTGCGCCGCCCGAAGAAGAAGCTCTGAGTTTATTAGAGAGACAATTCGTAAGGCAAGGAAACCCTTCGGCAAGCGAATGCCGCGAGGCTGCTCATGATGCGTACAAGCGGCTTCTCGGTCCGTCTATGGAAACAGAATTGCGAGCCTCTTTGAAGAAGCGCGCAGGTGAGGAAGCGATTCACGTATTCGCAAAAAATGTGCAGGAGCTCCTCATGTCGCCTCCGCTCGGGCAGAAGGCAGTGCTGGCAATCGATCCCGGCTTCCGAACCGGATGCAAGATAGTCTGCCTCGATCGGCAGGGTAAGCTTTTGCACAACGACGTAATCTATCCGCACAGAGAGGGCGGCGGCAGCGCAGCATCGGTGCAAAAGGCGGGAGAGAAGGTGGTTGAGCTTTGCAAGCAATACCAGATTGAGGCTATCGCGCTGGGAAATGGCACGGCAAGCCGAGAGACCGACGCGTTTTTGCACAAGATTGATTTCGCCGGTGCCGGGTTGGAAAAACCGCCCATCGTGCTCGTCAATGAAAGCGGTGCCTCGATTTATTCCGCCTCGGAAACTGCGCGCGAGGAATTTCCCAATCACGACATCACCGTGCGTGGTGCGGTATCAATCGGCAGGCGTCTGATGGATCCGCTCGCCGAGCTGGTCAAGATCGATCCCAAATCCATCGGCGTCGGGCAATACCAGCATGATGTCGATCAGAACGCTCTGCAAGCGAGTCTCGACGACACGGTTATGAGCTGCGTGAATGCCGTTGGCGTAGAATTGAACACGGCCAGCAAGCAATTGCTGTCATATGTGTCCGGGCTTGGACCGCAACTGGCATCCAACATAGTAAAGTATCGCGAAGAGAACGGCGCCTTCAAGTCGCGCGCTGAGCTCAAGAAAGTTCCTCGTTTGGGTCCAAAAGCATTCGAGCAATCTGCCGGTTTTTTGCGCATTCGCAACGCATCAAATCCGCTCGATGCAAGCGCTGTTCATCCAGAGCGGTATGAAGTCGTCCAGCGGATGGCGGCTGATGCCTCGTGCAGCGTCAAAGATCTTATGACCAACGAGAGTTTGCGCAAGCGAATTGACATCACAAAGTATGTCGATGACCAGGTTGGCTTACCCACACTGCAAGACATCATGAGCGAGCTGGAGAAGCCGGGGAGAGACCCGCGTTCGCAGCTCGACCCGATGCGCTTTACGGAGGGTGTTCACAGCATCGAAGATTTGCGCGAAGGCATGAAGCTTCCCGGCATTGTCACCAATGTCACCGCTTTTGGTGCCTTCGTCGACATCGGCGTGCATCAGGACGGCCTCGTCCACATAAGCGAGTTGGCCGACAAATTCATAAAAGATCCTTCCACCGTCGTAAAAGTAAATCAAAAAGTAGATGTCACGATTCTGCAAGTGGACGCAGCCCGCAAGCGCATCTCTCTGAGCATGAAACGCAAGTGAGCAATCAGGGAGGTCCTCACATACTCCTCACGGGTGGCGACTAAATTGGCTAGTGTTGGCAACGAAGCAAGTCTGAATACACACTCCGCTAGCTAGTTCGTACTGAAAAACAGGACCGGAAAGCCCCGAGCGGTGGAAATGTCAATTG
>DATNRC010000580.1:0-6203 GCA_036703705.1 Candidatus Obscuribacterales bacterium | reverse complement strand
TTTCAAGACGACAGCGTCGATCAGCTCGGGAATCACCAGATTCGGTGCTATGCCGCGCAGTGACAGGACAGGCTCATTTACGTGCTTGTTCATTGTTTCCAATGAATTGGCCCCCACATGCGGCGGAGAGCCTGTCAGTGTCTCATACATCACGCAGCCGAAAGAATAAATGTCCGAGCGCTCATCGACTTGACCGCCTGTGCATTGCTCCGGGCTCATGTAGAGAGGGCTGCCGAAAACTTCTCCCGATTTCGTGAGCTTTTGCTCGTTTTTCGGATCGGCAGAGATGACTTTGGCAATGCCGAAATCCAGCAATTTGACCACGTCTTTTGCGTCCGGTTCTTGAACAATGATGATGTTGCTCGTTTTCAGATCGCGGTGAATGATGCTTTTCTTGTGTGCTTGCTTAAGACCGTCGCAAATCTGCAGGAACAAATGAAGAGCGCGTTCGACAGGCAAATAGGAGTGTTTGGCAAGCAAATCGGCAAGGCTTTCGCCGCCCAGAAATTCTTGAATAAGATAGGGCTGACTTTCGAGTACTCCCGAGTCAAACACCTGAACGATGTTGCGATGGCGGAGGCTGCTCAATGCGCGGGCTTCCCGCAATATGCGCTCCGTATAAGTGGGATCGGACACCAGTTGCGAGTGCAAAACTTTTATTGCCACCAAATTGTGCATGAGCGTATGGCGCGCCTTATAGACGGTGCACATGCCCCCGTGTCCGAGAATTTCCAAAATCTCGTATTTGTCGAGAAATATTGTGCCGACAAGGCGGTCTGAGGCAAGCGGCGTCAATGGCGTTCCATCTTTTGGACATTTGCCGGTGCCGGCAGGATATTTTTCATTGCAAGCTATACATATGAATGCTTCTTCTTGCTTTGTCTCATTGCTTGCGTCCACTATGTCCTCACTCAGTAGAAGTAGTGAAATTCCTGTGGGGTCCCGGCTGCTTGCGAGGCTTCACTGATTAGCAAAATGATAACGGCTAAACAATTGGAGTTGGCCTGTAGGGGCGATGGGACGCATCCCCGCTTGCTGGCGGGAGGCGAAATGTATGATATCCGATTTATGCTGTCAAAGCCACGTGACAAGGCGGGCGATGTCGCAGGCAAAAGGCGACGCGTCGGATGTCAAGAAACTCACCTCTCGGAGCTAAGTCCGGAGCCGGGCAAGGCGTTTAAAGGATGCACTCAACTGGGCAGCCAGGCGCCTTTCATGTTCTGACCAAGGCGGAAGCCGTGAATGAGATTAGCCCGCGTGAATTGATAGAGCTCATGAAGGGCGTCGGGGTCTTCAATGCCGTGCTTCAGAGAAAGGGCGTTCACTTGTTGCATCGCAACAGCTGAAAAATAGACGAATACCTCGTCCCGCACTTCGCCCCGACCCTGATTAGGCAATTTAAGGACCGCTTTTCCAAAATCGTTATTTACTGCTTCGACTAATTCGTGGGTTAGAGAATCGCTATAAAAAGTTTCCGCTTTCTTTCCCATTGGTTCCTCGTTTCTAGCTACCGACGGTTCGGTTTCATGGAATCAAGACGATAGAGCGTCTAATGCTCTGCGTACTTCCTTTATGTCTTGCCACATCAACCATTTCGGACTGCCAACCTCTCTTGAATCATTTCTCAGGAGGAAGGATGGATGAAACACGGGCATTACTTTAGCATCGTTTTTGTAGTCGAACCATTTGCCGCGTATGCGGCTTATAGGATCCTTAACTTGCAGTACCGCCTGAACTGCAGTGGATCCTGCAAGAAGAATCAATTTTGGTTTAACAAATTCAATCTGAGCATCGAGAAACTTTCTGCATGCTTCCATTTCATCTTTTTGCGGAACACGATTTTGCGGCGGCCGGCATTTGACTATATTGCAGATGTATGTATCGCGCTTGCGATCGATTGCGACCGACTCGAGAATTTTGGTAAGCAATTGCCCGGCCTTGCCGACAAACGGCACTCCCGTCTCGTCCTCTCTCTGACCCGGGCCTTCGCCGATAATCATCAATTGGGCATGAGGATTGCCGTCGGCAAAGACAACATGCGTCCGTCCCTCGCACAAGCGGCAGCTGCGGCACGCTTCAGCTTCTTTGCGTACGTCTTCCAGAGTCTCCCACATTGAGGAAAGAGAATCCTCTAGGGTCAGTTGTTGCATCATGTTGCTGGCACCATATTCGGAGTCACAGTATTAGCGTTGACTTTGCCATCCAGCACCTTGGGTGTGGGAGCCGCGGCGGTCAACTCATCTACTGTAATACCGATTATGGTGTCAAGGGCATAACCTAGGCAAATTTTAGCTGTCTCGCGAAACTTTGATGGATTGCCGGTAGTATTGATTATCGATCGGCTATTCAATGCATATGCTGCGCTGTCGCCAAACTTCTTGGCCGGCATGTCTTCTTTGGGCGGAGGAAGGGGATTCATAGAGAGCACAAGCGTCTCGGCAGGATCGATTATCTCCACTTCGTCCCCGGTGAGCTCAACAATTTGACTGCGCAAAAACGGAAAATGCGTACAGCCGAGAATGACGGCCTCCACCCTTTCTTCGAGCAACCGCTCAGCATAACGCTTCAGGGCTTCGCGCGATGCCGGAGACCCGCACTGTCCGCTTTCGATCAAGGGCACGAGATCAGGACAGGGCAAATCAACGATGCCCATCTCCGCATTGATGGCGCGCAGACTTCTCGAGAATGCCTGGCTTTTAATCGTTGAGGCTGTGGCCATCACTGCCACTTTGTTGAACCTGCCGGCGATAAACTGGGCCGTGGGACTGATGAGGTCGTACACGGGGACCGGCGAGATCTGGCGCGCCAGATCAAGGGACACTGCGGCTGATGTGTTGCAGGCCATGACGATGCTGTCGACGTCTTGAGTTATCAGCCAGTTGACAATTTGTTTAACAAAGAGAACGATTTCCTGGGGGCTGCGGTCGCCGTACGGACAGCGAGCGGTATCGCCAAGATATATGAACTGGTGACGCTCTTCCGGATTGATGGCTGCAGCCAGCCTGGTTAAAACGGACAGGCCGCCCAAACCGGAGTCAAACAAGCCAATTCTCGAGCTTTTTCTCAGCCGCTCTCCGTTTCTGTGATCTGAAGTCTGCGCCACACTTATCTCCAATTTGGGAAGCGAAATGGCTTACCCTACGATTTTGAACGACCAATAATAGTTTTCTGTTGGCACAAGTTTATATTTCTGTTTTATTTTGGCGAGTTCATCTCTTACTTCGGCGCGCCCGCCGGAACGTTCGCCAGATCGGCAATTTTCTGCCCGGTTGGTGCTTTCATGCCCACCTCATCGCCCGACGGTACTTTGCCATCAATGGTTCCCGACGGTCTGTCTTTTGATGAGGCGAGGTAGAGGATAACACCCTGCGCCAGGGCGTCAGAAATTTTCAATTGGTAATCAGAAGAGATTAACCTCTCGCGTTCCTCTTTGTTGGATATATATCCTACCTCGGCAAGAACAGCCGGCACGGGCGTGTGATTGACCACATAAAATCGCGCTTTGCGCACTGAGCGGTCGGGGACGCCCAAAACGGAGACGAGCTGTTGATGAATGCATTCGGCGAGAGGCTTGCTCTGTTCGGTCTGATAATACGTCTCGACACCGTAAATTTGGGACGTGCTTTCGAGCGCATTTATATGCACGCTGACAAAAAGGTCGGCACCGCTGGTGTTTGTTATGCGTACTCTTTCCTCGAGAGAAACGAATGAATCGTCCTGGCGAGTCATGATCGTCCTGGCGCCGAGCGCCTCAAGCCGCCTTCTTAAACAATTTGCGATAGCAAGAGTGAGCTCCTTCTCCTGAACGCCCGCCCGCTGTGCGCCCGGATCGCTGCCACCATGGCCGGCGTCAATGACAATCGTTTTCTCCGCCAGAACGGACGATTGATCGAGCAAAGCAAAAGCAGGGCGAACATTGAATGTGACGGCCGTTCCGTCTTTATTCAACACATCCGTTACTTCGAATTGGTCGTCTTTGAGAACAAGCACAAGCCTGGTGACGAGATCGTCCCCATTGGGGCTGCCCGCTCTAAGCGCCTGAACCGGCGATTCAACGCTCAACTTAGGAAGTTCGCTGTCGAGAAGCTGCGGCAAATTGTCGAAATCAATCACATAACGCTCGGGGTCGTGCAGACGAAAGGTCTTGTACGACAGTTTTTTCTCAGCGGCAACCTGGACTCTTGCGACTTTCATATCGCCTTGCACGGGCTCGGCAACAAGGAGCGAAACCTTGTTGTTTGCTGCCTGGCTTTCATTGTCAGCGCTTTCGCTCTGCGCGATTTTTCCTGGCTCTCCGTCAGAGCCTGACGCCGGGGCTGGAGGCTGATTTTCGCTCTTAATTTCATTGCTCCGCTCTTTAATCGGCGGTGCGGACGGCATGTTTCCGCCATCGGGCTGGCCTTTGAAAATCCGCTTCCAGATATCGGCCGGATTAGATGACTCTTCTGTTGCCGGGCGGTTGATCTTGAAAGTTCGTGCCACTGCCGAAGGCGGTCCCGAACCTACGGGGTCGATTCGCTGGCTGTCCCGTTTCTTCCTGGAGTCGTCATGGGGCGGCGCGACGCCGGGGGCGGCGCTTAGATTTTGCGTTGCCCGGACTTCTGGTATTGCAGGCGGTGCGGAAGGAACATCAGCGCTTCGGCGCTCGCGGGCAGAATTTGTTTTTTGTGGCGGTTTCTCGCTGAGCAGACGTGTTCTTCTTTCGCGGCTGTCCGTTCCCGCGCGATAATCCGGAGCGCTGTCGATCACATCGTTGGCTCTTTCTCTGGCGCTTGCGCGCTCTTCCGTCCTCGATCTGCCAAGCTGCTTCTCTTGCCGGGAAATGACCCCATCTGTAGTGTCGGCCGTCCTCATCAAAGAGACATCGGCGGTTTTAGCGGCCGGGCTGCGCGCATACTCCTTAATGATGGCCGCCGCTGTTTTTTCTTCTCCTCTCGGCTCGATTAAGCGGCTGCCGCTGAATTGTTGAACCGGGTTACAAGGTTTTTGAGCATGCGCTTCCGGAGTTGCGGGGTGTCTTAATGAACCCCATTTGATGACGAGAGATCCCGGTCTGGCTTGAAACGAGAGCGCTTTGAAGGAGCGCGGATCATAGGAGCTGGCCGAAATCCTCATCGTTGCCGGGTACGACTGAAACTGTCCGATGCGAATCTCTTGGATTCCAGACTCGGGCCTTGAAGCGGGCTTCTCAACAGAATGACTGCCTGCCAAAGGAACGATATGAGTGGGCAATCCATATTGAACACCCGCGAAGTCGGCAACGAAAATGGTCTTGCCATCGGCGCCGGCGAGATATTGGATCTGAGGCGCCACGATGGGACGCGCTGTTTCAGTTCTCAACACTATTGACGACGTGCTCGGATCGGTGCTGACCGAAGTGATGCGATCCGGGGCGACCGCCGTTTGAGCCTGACAATTTATTGGACCGATAGTAAATATTGAAAAGAGAAAAGCGATTCTGGCATGGATGCTGGATCGCCTGGACATAAGGCCACCTTAACTTTCCACGGGTTCTCATTCTAACATGACAGTCAAGCGTTTCCGCCCTTCCTGCTGCTCCCTTGATATCTGCTGCCACCACATGTGAGGCGCATATAAAATTGAGCTTTTGTCATCTGCGCCGTCATGCCTTAGTCAACCTGGTACTCTAACGACCGTGATTTCGCGCGCATTCGCTTAGTATCAGCTGCGATTTGCGATTGAAGATGCGATTTTGACAACCGTGCTGTTGCCAAGATTCCGTCTTTCGTCTCGCGCTCGGTAGTACAAACTCAGTGGCAAGGGAGTTCTGCTCATGGATAACAACTATCTGCTCGCCGTCCTAGGATGTGGTGCAGCGGCAGTCGTTTATGTGATGGCCATCGGGGGCAAGGTGCTTCAGCTCAGCCCCGGCAACGAGCGGATGCAAGAAATAGCGCGAGCCATTCAGGAAGGCGCCAATGCTTACATGAAGCGCCAGTACTCGACGATTGCCATAGTGGGGGCGGTGCTCTTCGTGATTATCGGTCTCGGTCTCAATTGGATGACTGCCGCAGGTTTTGCGGTAGGAGCCATTCTTAGCTCGCTGGCCGGCATCTTCGGCATGATGGTATCAGTGAGGGCAAACGTGCGCACGGCAGAAGCGGCGCGAGAAGGGCTGGCAAAAGCGCTTGACGTTGCATTCAAAGGCGGCTCGGTGACGGGCTTGCTCGTTGTCGGTCTCG
>DATNRC010000579.1:0-5460 GCA_036703705.1 Candidatus Obscuribacterales bacterium | reverse complement strand
CGCGTGTGGGCAACACTTCTGTTTCGGTGCACGTGGATGTGGAAGCGCAAAGGGGCAAACAGCGCGTTCAGGTCACCGAAGCCGATATGACTTTCGTCTGCGTCGATGATGAGGGCAGACCCGTGCCGGTTCGCTTGCTGGATAGTTGAGACACTTATTGAAGCGGCGGGATATCATAGTGGCTGGTGGGAAATCCTCAAACCGCGCGAGTCAGTCGGCGATCCAGGCGCGGCCCCTTACTGTCAATCTGGTGTTATGAGATGATGACAACCCAAAAAGATATTACTGCTAAAGGCACGCAAGAGCGAATAAGGCTTTATCTGGGAACCGGCTGCGGCAAGACAACAGCCACATTCGGCGTTCTTTTGCGAGCGCTCAGCAAGGGAAAGAATGTGACGATGGCCTTTTTTGACAAGCTCGAAGAGAATTCAAGCGAGGGCATGGCCCTGCGCATTTTGAGCGAGGTTGTAAAGCCGGGCTTCGGCAAGCTCCACGTCAAATACACAGGCGTCAACCGCGTCGGCACTGGACCGAAAGGGAGCTTTCGGCTGTACAGCTCACCTAATGGCATTCTTCCGGAAGACAAGGAAGCTGCCAGAGAAGGACTGGCTTTCCTGGAAGCGGGACTTTCAAGAGGCGACGAGCTGGTCATCGGCGACGAGCTGCTTGATGTGGCAAGAGTCGGGCTCATCGATTGGGACAGCGTGCGCGCTGTTTTCGAGAAGCGCAAGGATCCGACGGTGCTTGTTCTTACGGGCAGACGCGCTCCTGATTGGCTGATGGAGCAAGCGACGACGATTGCCACGACGACGCAGCTCCGCCATCACGGCCGGGCCATCGAAGGCATGGACTGCTAAGTCAGATCAAAGGTCTGAATTCTGTCTCAGTTCTTCTGCGTGTGCTGGATGGAGGCGGTGCGGTCGCCTGTACTGCTGATTTGCTTCTTCAAGACTTCCATCGCCTTCACGAGCTGAAGATCTTTGCCGTCGCGCGGCGACTTCTTGAAATTGGTGTAGGTAAGATCGATCCACCACGGGCCCTTGCCTTTGGTGTAATCGTCGTCCTTGAGCGCTACTTCGCAGTCCTTATCAGGGCTGATGCCCAGTTTGTGGATGTCCACATCGTTCGGCGTCAAATAGCGCGCGATGGTCACATTGATGCCGGAGCCGTCATCCAATCTCTGTATGGCCTGCACCAGACCTTTGCCGAAAGTCTTCTGCCCGACAAGTTTGGCGCGGTCGTTGTCACGCAAAGCGCCGCTCAAAATTTCGCTCGCCGAAGCGCTGCCCTGATTGATGAGCACAACCATCGGCTGTCTGGAAATCGGATTGTGCGCTGCATTGGTGGGGATTTTGTAGCCTTCGGAGTCGATGGTGCTCACAATCACGCCGTGATCGAGGAACATATTGGCAATCTCGATGGCATTGGATAAAAGACCGCCAGGGTTGTTGCGCAAGTCGATAATCAGCCCGTCTGCGTTATGCAGCTTCTTGAGCGCATCGCGCATTTCTTGATTGGCTTTCGACGAGATGAAGCTGTCCAATCTTATGTAGCCGATGTTGCCCGGCAAAATCTCCGCGTTGGCGACGGCCTTGATTGGAATTTCGGCGCGCGTGAGGGTTACTTTGCGCCGCTCGCCTTTGCGCAGGAAAGTAATGGCCACTTTGGTGTTGATTTTGCCGCGAATTTGCTTCACCACCTGATCGAGCGACTGCCCTTTGACAGGCTTGTTGTCGACCTCGGCAATTTCGTCCCCCGGCTGCACATTGGCCTCAAATGCCGGCGTCCCCTCAATCGGGGCAATGACGACGACTTTGTGCTCTTTGTTCATGCCCAATTGCATGCCGACGCCAAAGAGATGAGCTTCAATTTGAGCTTTCTCCTCGTCGAAGGCTTCCACATCGAGAAATCTTGTGTAAGGATCGCCCAGGCTGGCAAGCATGGTTTCGATGGCTTTGTGCGCATCTTCCTGCGTTTTCAATTTGCCGTCGTACATGTGCTCCCAGCGCGACCAGTCCTGCGTGCCCGTGCAGGCGACGACACCGCAGCCGTGGAATTTCTGGTTGAAAAACTGATCTTTAATGAGCCTGTACGCCCTGTTGTAGAGCACGCTCGGCATGACGTTTGTTTTTTGCCCCTGGGCGATGAACGCCGGCACCCTGACGTCGGAAGTGTCGGCGATGAGAATCTTAGCCGGCTGATTTTTGCTTCCGCCCGCCAAAAGCCAGCACTGCACGGCAAAAAACAAAAGACAAAGAACGAGAGGAATGCCTAAGCGGGTTGCCCTTTTGCGCTCTACCAATTTGTGTCACCCCAGATGCTATATGACTTAAATCTTAGATCAAGCCTACTAATATCGCTGAAAAACGAATTTGACGGCCCGAGCCATAAAATTCTTGCTCACAGGTCTTATGACTCACGCCTCGTGCCAGAGTTTCGTTACCTTTAGAATATTTAATTCTATACCGATCGATTCCAACAGTCGATAGATTGTCGCCACACCTTTCCAAAAACGGGGCCCAAGTTAATTCTTTAGGGTTTAATCCACCTGACGTCCTGACCTACCATGAATTCCTTAAGAGTGGTAATTCTAGGAAAGGCGCGCCCATGGTGTCGAACAGTTGTACGGAAATTGAGCACCCCAAAGTGCGCAAACAGTCGCAAGTTCTGCCCCAGGAGGTATGCAAAAGAGCCGAATTGGATTCTGTTTCAAAACCCTTACTAGTGTCTTTTCGACTCTCCAAAAAGGCGAAAACAAGACTGAAACTAATCTTCAGCCTCGCCATGTTCGCCAGTTTGTTCGTCTTCGGAAAGGTCGATCTGTCCAAGAGCTGGGAAGTGGCTCTCAAGGCCAACGGCTGGTTCTTGCTTATTGCCGCCGCGCTCTTTCTCGGCTCTACCGTCCTCAACGCTCAGCGCTGGCAGATGCTCGCTGATGCCGTGGGCTTGCGCAAGCCGTTAATCCAGCTCGTGCAGTACTGCTATGTCGGCCTTTTCTTCAACCTCTTCCTTCCTTCCACGGTAGGAGGAGACTTCAGTCGTGGCTACTACCTCTCCAAGGGCACCGGGAAATACAAAAATGCCTTTTATTCGGTGTTGGCGGACAGAACCGTGGGCATTTCGGTTTTGTTTTTGTTCGCCACCCTGGGCATTATTCTTGGACCTTCGAATGCATCAGAAGGTTTGGCATTTCACCTTAAGCTGCCGATCTTTATCGGCACTGTCGGCCTGTTCGGCATCATTCCTTTCGTCCCTCACCTCTGCAAAGTGATTCTGGGCGAAAAGAATTGGTTTACGCGGCGCTTCAACAATTCCGCGGTGCAGGTTTATTGGAAAGACAAGAAGCTGATGTTTTGGGCTGTCGCTCTTTCCATAGCGCTGCAGACGGTGATTGTCCTTTGCCACATTGCTATAGGCTGGGCACTTGGACTTACGGACATTCCGCTCTGGTATTACTTTGTCTTCTATCCCTGCGTTGCCGTCCTGGGGTTCGTCACTCCAAGCTTCAACGGCATCGGCATTCGGGAATGGGCCTACACCTATTTCTTGACGAGAGTCTCTTCAGTGGACAATTCTCACGCTCTCACCTACGCCATTATGTGGCTTGGACTGACAACGCTGAGCAGCCTTGTCGGCGGTCTAGTGTATGTGGCGGGGCATTTCAAGATCTCACCGGAAGAAGCGGAGCAGATTACGCACGAAGAGCTCTGATATGCTCAAGGCATCATGAGCGAGCGCGACATACCTGGACTCCTCAAAGCGAATTTCCGCGCCGGCGCACATCCCTTGGACAACGAATGGAATCGCCGCGTCATTGCTTTTGCCGATGATGAAGGCAAATCGATATTTCTTGTGGGCGGATTTCTCCGCGATGCCGTCATTTCCCCTCGGCGCGACGCATTAAGGGACCTCGATTATGCAGTCGAGGGCGGCAATGCCGTTCTTTTTGCCCGCAACCTGGCTGAGAAGCTCGACGGGCATTTCGTTCTTCTGGACGGGGCAAACGATACGGCGCGCGTCGTCGTTGAAGATGGCACCGTTCTTGATTTTGCGGGTTGCGTGGGGGGAAGCATCGAGTCTGATCTCAGGCGCCGCGATTTTACAATCAACGCCCTTGCCTGGCACCAATCACATCCTGACGAGCTTATCGATACGGTCGGTGCAATGCGCGATATAAAGGATTTGCAAATCAGGGCGATAAGCGAAAGCGCATTTATGGATGATCCTTTGCGCGTCCTTCGTGCCTTCAGATTCAGCGCCTCATTAAATGCGACGATAGATGCTAAGACCCTTGCCTGGGCGAAAAAGCACTCAGGCTCTCTCAAGAATGTGGCAGCAGAACGAATCAATCTCGAGCTGTTCACAATATTCAACGGCGAGAAAGCGGGGGATGTGACCAATCAACTGGCTTTTAGCGGCGCGCTCGAGGTCATCTTTCCCGAGCTCACCCACTGCAGGAAGGTGACGCCGAATTCGTTTCATCACCTTGGGCTCTTCGAGCACAGCATTGCCACTGTGAGCGAACTGGATGCGCGCCTGCCGCAATTGCCGGATTGGGTTAAGGAAAAGAGCGGAGCCGAATTGTCGCACGGCGTCACCCGGCTGGCGGCAGCAAGAGTGGCATGCATTTTGCATGACATCGGCAAACCAGACACCTGGGTGATCACGCCTGAAGGGAAACATACCTTTGTCGGACACGATAAAGTCGGCGCTGAGATGACGGAGCGGATTGGCGAGCGCTTGAAGTGGTCGCGGCCCGTCGAGCGCCTGATTACCAAGCTCGTGCAATGGCATTTGAGACCGGGGCAACTTTTCCATCAGGGTCCGCCGACGGATAAGGCCGTGCGCCGCTTTTATCGCAACGTCGGCAACGACGTGCCGGAGCTAATGCTGGTGGCATTCGCCGATCTTGGCGCCACCAGAGGTCCCGGTCTCATGGGGGAAAACCGCATAAATCTGGAAAAGGATCTGCTGGCTCTTCTTCTTGGCTATCGCGACTTTATAGAAGAGCTCGGCAGGCGGTCCCCGCTTCTCAACGGCAACGACATCATGAAATTGCTTTCTTTGCCGCCAGGTCCAATTGTCGGTGATCTATTGAAAGCTCTCGAGGAAGCGCGCGATTTGAAGGAAGTGCTGAATCGCTCACAGGCTGAGGATTTCATTAAAAGGCGTTATGCAGAAACGTATTCCAAATAACCAAATTTAGCTTGGCAACTGTAAATTTGTGTTAAAGGAGTTTTTCCCGGGCATAAGAGACTCGGTGAGATAGGAACCCGACCTGGGACCTCAAAACCAGACCTATAAAGGTTTTCAAGGAATGCGCCGGTGTTGAGGCGCTTCCTGGAAGGTTTTTGGAACCGCAGAAAGGAATCCAAACTTAAAAGGTGACAACATGAATACCAGGGCTGATAAACTCCGGAACTACACAATCATCGCCAGACTCGATGATGCCATCCCTCT
>DATNRC010000578.1:0-12726 GCA_036703705.1 Candidatus Obscuribacterales bacterium | reverse complement strand
ACTTCGAAGAGAAGCAGAAAAAACTGGCCCGCGCGCCCTTCAATGCCGAGCCGATGAGTGTGGAGAATTATCGCTCGCGCATCGCCCAAATAGAGGCTCTCCTGAAGAGTCCCCAATACAAACAATCCCTGGCGGAAAAGGAGAAGCTGACGAAGAAATTGGATGAGTTAAACATCGAGCATCGCTTCATCAAAGCTGATCTTGATGCCGCCTACTACAAAAGAGACAGTGCTATAGAGAAAAGCGCTGAAGAATCAGGAAAAAAAGACTCCGGCGATGAGCTCGCGGAAGAGAAGGAAGTCCAGAACATCCAAAAGAAGCTGAAGGAAAATGAGGCCCAGGCCGCCCAGATTTCGGCAGCGCTTCTCGCGGTGACAAAAAAAGTGGAGCTTGCCGAGGCCACCCTCAGCAGTTTGAAAAACGGCTTAAATAAAGAGACAAGCACTCTGGCATCGATAAAGGAGCGTATTGCCAAGACTGAGTCACGTCCGCCATCCATTCAACAGATCGTCGTCAGTGGATTGGGTGAATATGAGCGCGTCGATCGCTGCATCACATGCCATCAGGGCATCGATCGGCCTGATTTCGCCAATGCCGAGAAGCTCGTGTATCGCGCCCATTCAAATCGTGAAGAGCTTTTCAAGGCGCACCCGATAGAGAAAGTAGGATGCACCTCCTGCCATGACGGGCAGGGGCGCGCGCTGAATGTGAGCGAAGCACATGAGGGCGACAAGCACTTTCACACTCCTCTTCTTAAGGGGGCATTTGTTCAGGCGTCTTGTGTCCGCTGCCACGAGAATGCGCCGCTTATCTCAAGCGCCTATGCGGCCCAGGAAGGCGCTGCGCTCTTCCAGACACGAGGCTGCATAGCCTGCCACAAAGTCGAGGGCTCCCCCTACCTTTCCATTACCCCGGGCAAATTAGGACCGGACCTGAGCACCATCAAAGACAAATTGAGGCCCGATTGGCTGGTGACATGGATCGAGGATCCGAAAAAAATCCATGCCGAGACCTTCATGCCGGAGTTTGGCGAGAAAGGAAAGGGTCTTCCAAGGAGTGAGGCAGTTGCTCTGGCAGCCTATCTCACCTACAGCTCCGGCGATGCGACCTTCTCGCCGGCAGCCGAAAAATATGCCGGCGCGCACAGTGCCAGCGCGGAGACGGTGGGCCGCGGCAAAAAACTTTTCCAGGATAGGGGGTGCCTCGGCTGCCACGATCTCGGCAAAGACAGAGATGTGCTCATTGGTCCTCGCCACGTCGAGCTGGACGGCGCAGCGGACAAGCTCAGCAGGCAATGGATCTTCTCATGGATTGAAGACCCGAGCGCCATGTCGAAAACTACAGTCATGCCTAAATTTCCCTTATCGCAAGAAGAGATCGCCTGTCTGAGCGACTACCTCCTTTCGTTGAGGACGCCAGATCCGAAGCCGGCAATGGAGAAAGTCACCGCCGCCGAAATTGCATCCGGAGAAAACATCGACCACGGCAAAATGCTCGTGAAGAAATACGGCTGCTACAGCTGTCATAACGTGCCGGGATTTGAGAAAAACATGGAGAAGATCGGTCCTGAGCTTTCCGATTTTGCCTCCAAGGACGAAACTCTCCTTTTCTGGGGCACCAAGAATGCAGTCGCCCACGACAAACGCAACTGGTACTCATGGACTCGGGCCCGCCTGGATGAGCCCAAGTCCTTCGAGACCGACCGCATCGAGGCGGTCATGCCTAACATGCACCTGTCTAACGACGAGACGGAGAAGATTCTCGTCTTCCTCAAGACCCTGAGCAGCGAGCGAACTGTAGCGAAACAACACCGCCGCCTGCTCAAACCCGGCGACAAAGAGCTGATCGCCGGCGGGCAGCTGATCAATCATTATGGCTGCACTGGTTGCCACTCCATGTACGATGCCCATGACACGACTCTGGTGGCCGGCTTCAAGCCCGAGCCCAAAGTGAAATACGGCACCATAGCGCCCAATCTCACACCGGAGGGCGAAAGGGTTCGCTCCGACTGGCTCGCTGATTTTCTCAGGGCACCATACGTGATGCGGCCCTATCTCAGCGCCAGAATGCCTGCCTTTGCCTTCAAAGGAAGCGATCACCGGGCGATGGTGGATTATTTCAAAGCCACTCAACAGAGAGCAACCTATCAAGGATGGAAAGAAACACCGGATATCTCTCCTTCCATAAATCCGGCACGAGGACAAAAGCTCATCGCCCAGCGCCAGTGTGTGACGTGCCACCAAATAAACGGCAAGGAGCTGAAGGCAGGCAGCGGTCTCAAGTGGTATCACGACATGAAGGCGGCGCGCAGGATGGCGCCGGATCTCGCCTCTGTGCCGCGCAAGCTGAATCCCGATTGGGCAGACCGCTGGATTGAAAATCCACATGCCATCATGCCCGACACCACTATGCCGAATGTGGCGCTCACCCGCGAAGAGGCTTCTGCCATTCGCAGCTACCTGGCAAGTGGTGCCCTCAACAATAAATCGTCCAATGGTGCAAAGTAACGGGGATTCAATCATGCCTGAGAAGAAACAAGCCAAGATAAGCCGCCGCAGTTTTCTCACGGCAGGAGGTGTGTTTGGCGCGCTTGGTCTGGGAGCCGCTTATTCCATCGCTGACGGCACCGGCATTTTAGAGACCCTGGCGCCCGTGGAGGCACCGTTCGTCGAAAACCCGCTCGATTACTACCCGAAACGCGGCTGGGAAAAGCTGTATAAAGATCAATACGCCTATGATTATCAGGCCCGCACAATCTGCTCGCCTAACTGCACGCATTCCTGCGACACGACGGTATTTGTCAGGGATGGCGTAGCGGTCAGGATCGAGCAGTCATATAACACGCAACTCGCTGATGTCGACGTTTCGTGGAACCCTCGCGGCTGCCTCAAAGGCTACACAATGATAAGGAGATTCTACGGTCCCACGCGCATTCGCTATCCCATGGTGAGAGTCGGGTATGCCGAAAAATACAGGCGCAAAGACGGCTCGACGGGCATGAGACCGCTTCCGATTGAGCGCCGCTCTGGCATGAGAGGCGATGGCAAATGGCTGAGAGTGGAATGGGACCAGATATATGAGCTTATCGCCAGAAAAATAATTGAGATTGCAGAAGACGAGAATAACGTATTCGTCGACCCGGAAACCGGACGGAAGTTTGATCCCATCAAGCGTGTGCACGTCTATCCGGCAATCCGAGCAGCCGGTATGGTCACCCGTCACGCCTCAGCGTCGCGTTTCACCTCTACATTAGGCTGCATGGAATACACGGAATATGACTGGTATGCGGATTTGCCGCCCGGCCACCCAATCACGGCAGGCTACCAGACGTCCGACCACGAAGCCCCGGATTGGCGCAACTCCAAGCTCGTCATGTCGATGGGCAAAAACCTGATCGAGAACAAGCTGGCAGACAACCACTATCTGACGGAGAGCCTGGAAAGAGGCTCGAAAATCATTGTCATCGCGCCCGATTATCAGCCCACCAGCACGCGTGCCGACCTGTGGGTGACTATCCGCCCGGGAACCGATGCTGCGTTTCTTTTAGCAGTGGCGCGCGAGCTCATTCGTATCAAAGGGATCGACGAGGACTTCATACGACGATATACATCGATGCCGCTGCTTGTCAGATTAGACACCAAGAAATATCTCCGCTGGTCTGATATCGATGCTTCTGCCGAGAAATACGATCACAATGTGCGCAACCGCAAAGAAAGACTGGAGAAATATGTCGAGAAGCAATGGTGGGGCGACTTTGTTGTTTATGACGAGGAGAAAAAGACTCTCGTCAAGGTATCGCGCCGGGACATCGGTCAGAAAATGCCCTGCCAGAAAGCAGCGCTCAGAGGCGAGCGCGAAGTCACGCTTGCCGACGGCAGCAAGGTAAAAGTGAGACCGGGCTTCGAGCTTCAAGAGGAGTATTGTTCGTTTTTCACGCCCGAAAAAACAGCTGAGATTTGCCACTGTCATGCCGACGCAGTGAGAAAAGTAGCCAGGCTGTTCGCCTCCATCCATCCAGCCGCCATACATCAGGGCGAAGGCATCAATCACTGGTTCTATCAAAACCTTACGCAGAGAGCTGCTTATCTCATTCAGGCCTTGTGCGGAAATCTCGGGCAGAGCGGGGGCGGCGTAAGCAATTGGTCGGGACAATACAAAGGACCCAATTGCGATGGAGTGTTTAAGGCCTGGTGGAAAGTCACGCTTGACGGCAATAATCCACCGAACCCCGATTACACGAAAAAATGGCTCGACTACCCGCAGATAAATCCGGAGCATCGCCACCTCAACCCGGAGACCGGCAAGGAAGAGGTCTCCTACGTGCTGCACCATCAGCCCATGTGGACTGGATATCCTATGTCGCTCGCCGGCCGTTTTCCACTTGCTCCGGAAAAAGTGCGTTGTTTCGACAGGGTACGAAAACGCGACGGCAGCTTTTATGACCTGAAGACTGTTACGGAGATCGATCGCGCTCTTGATCCGGAGGGCAAAATCAGGAGCGGCTACAACTACCTTCTCAATCGCGGCCAATCGTATTGCTTCTCGCCGCCCAAGCTGTGGTGGACGCTGCATTGCAACTTCCTCAATCAAACCAAGGGGCAGCCGCATGTGCTGCGCAGCCTCGTCAAGCAAGACTATTCGCGAGACAAGGCACTAACCGCCGATGCAAAGAATCCTGATCATCACTACATCGATACCGTCATCACAAGCGACATCGAAATGACGTTTACCTGTGATAATTCCGACATCGTACTGCCGGTGCCGAGCTGGTTCGAGCTCGACTATCCGGACATCAGCGTAGGCCCGCCGATGCCCTTCATACAGATTCAGCAGGGTGTAATTCCTAAAACCTGCGAGTGCAAGCAAGACATCGATCATTTCGCGAATGTTCTCAAGTGGATGGATCGCATCTACAACGAGGAATACCGCCGTAAGACAACCTACGCCGCCACAGCCTTTCCTCACATTTTGCTGGGCGACATCGATGAAGCAAGAGCCAAAGGCGATACGAAACTAGTGGACAAAATCGTCGCCACCTGCGAGGGCTATATTCAAAAGGTGCTCGATGCCGGCACATCAACCAGCGGATTGACTGTGGAACGCCTCAAACAAGGCCCCGCCAGGCTGCACTTCAAAACATACCCGCGCATTCCGTATTGGGATTGCGTTCATTTGGATCAACCTGTTTATACAAAGACGGGCAGATTCGAATTTTACAAAGAAGAAGACAAATTCCTCGCTCTCGAGGAGAATCTTTGCGTCTTCAAGGAGTCCGTCGAATACACGCCCTATGGTCCAGGAATGCAGTGGCCGCAAGCAAAAGAGCACAAAAACCCGCTCTGGGAGAAAGGCTACAAATTCTATTACAACACTCCGCACGGAAGGCACTCCGTCCATTCCTCATGGCGAATGACGGATTGGAATTTGATCTGGAGCAGCGACTTCGGCACTGCCCGCAATACCAATATGCGCGACTACGTATACTGCCGCGCCAACGACGGCGACACGGAAAAGAACTACCGCTCGCCCCTGAGCGGAGAGCCGCAATTGGAGATGAATCCAGACGATGCGAAAGAGCTCAAAATCGAGCATGGTGACTATGCGCTGGTGTATAACGATCGAGGCAGCTTCATTGTGCGCGTGAAGCACAATACGCGCATGGCAAGACATCAGGTGACCATCTACCACGGCTGGTGGCCGAAATCTTTTATCAAAGGCAGCTGGCAGTCCGTGACCGGCCTGTACATAAATCCCATACAAGAAACCGATGATCTGGTGCACAAAACGGTTTCCGGGCAGACGCTGGAGGAGGGATACAGCCCTCAAAATTGGGCGCCTACCGGAGTCAACCGCGACTGCGCGGTGGCAGTGGTGAAGGTCACTTCGGTCGAAGAAGCCATTCAGCTAGGGAAGAAGCTGGGCATCAAAGATCTGATGGTGGCAAATATCGGGCTGGGCAGACCAATTTACTCAGCCGCCGATTTGCCCGACTTGTGGGTGAAGGCCAACCAAAATTGGAAAGCACCGAAGTGGGAAGCTAAGGACTTCGCGCAGTCAAATGTGATGAAGAAATTCATCGCCGGCAATCCTCAGCCAGACAAGACATAGCAGGAGACTCGAAGATGGCTCGCGTTTGGAACGAACAACTGAAAAGATGGACGGAATACCCGTACGAAGTCCCGGAAAAATACGACTTCCACTGGTCTGCCGTCTTCAACATCAACCGCTGCATCGCCTGTCAGACCTGCACGATGGCTTGCAAGAGCACCTGGACTTTCGGCAAAGGTCAGGAGCACATGTGGTGGAATAATGTGTCCACGAAGCCGTACGGCGATCACCCCAGAGGTTTCGACGCCCGGCTTCTGGCCATGCTGCCCAAAGGCAAAACGATTTTTGAAGCCGCGCCTCAGGGAGAGCGAGTGCTGGGTTTCGTGCCCGACGACTCCGATTACGACTATCCCAACGCCTTTGAAGATCGCACCGCCGGCGATCATATAGGTCCGGGACAATTTGAGGAAATCAATCCCGGCAAACATCTGACTCAGGACAAGCAATGGTTCTTTTACCTGCAACGCATCTGCAACCATTGCAAAAAGCCGGCCTGCCTGGCGGCCTGCCCGAGAAAGGCCATCTACAAACGCAAAGAGGACGGTATTGTTCTTATCGATCAGGAGCGCTGCCGCGGCTATAAAAAGTGCGTGATGGCGTGCCCCTACAAGAAGACGTTCTACAACACCTATACCAAGACATCGCAGAAGTGCATCGGCTGCTATCCCCGCATCGAGCAAGGCGAGACCACCCGCTGCATATCGGCATGCGTCGGCAAGATACGGCTTTTCGGCAACATAGAGGACGAAAGAAGCCCCATTCACTATCTCGTCCACAAAGCCAAAGTGGCGCTGCCATTGTACCCGCAGTTCGGCACAGAGCCGGAGATTTATTACATTCCACCACGCTGGGTGAATACGAAATTCCTGGCCATGATGTTTGGCAATTATGACGAGAACAAAATCAAGCATGCGGTGAAAACATACGTCAACGCGCGGCATGACGTTGAATTGCTGGCGGTGCTGCAATTGTTCGGCACCACGCAGCAGATAATAGGGCGCTACGAAATAATAAACAGGCACAAGCCAAAAGAGGCAAAAGTACGTGCTTTCGACCTCAAAGGACAGGAGCTCTTCGTTGTCCCCATCTATCCCAAAGTGGAGGTGCATCTGGCACCAGGTGAAGAGCTGAATATAACCGATAAAGAGAAGCTGGCTTCGCTCGATATCCGGCACGATGCCAATGTGCCCTGGCGAAATCAGTACTGAGGAGAGAAAACCATGAAAGAGAAAAAGCTCCTTCAGACATTCTTGATCAGTTGCTTGTGTCTTACCGGGCTGATGACGGCGCCTTCTCTGAAGACGGGTTCCGGCAACGCCAAGGCGAAAAGCGGGGCGTCCACCGCCGAGCGCATAAGCGGCCCGCTGCTGGCCACAAGCAATTTGCGCAAACCGGCAACTGTGGGCGCGGCATCGTCTCCGTCGTCACAAGGCAATATTGAAGTGATCGAGGCCGGAGCGAAGCCAGACGAGGTGCTGAATCCCTTAAGCAAGCTCTGGGCGCCGGCGCCGCAAGCAACCATTCCTCTTGAGGCTCAAAACATCGTCACCCCGCATGGCGGGGGAAGCGTCAAAGCGGTGGCGGTGAAGGGATTGCGCTTGCAATCAGGAGTGGCTTTTCACTTTGAATGGAAAGACGAGAGCAAAGACAATGATACCGTTCATCAGACAAAATTCAGAGACGCGGTCGCTATTCAATTCCCGGTAGGCACTACCCGCGACACCACGCTGGCGATGGGGTGCCCGCATGGCCCCGTCAACATCTGGCAATGGAAAGCAGACTGGGAGCCTGATGCGCCTAGAATGAATGATGCGCCATATGCAAACGAGGCAGACAGCCCGACTCCAACGCTGCCAGGACTCATCTATCGCCGTCTGCACGTAGATTCAGCAAAAGAGCCCAATACCGCACAGGGGCGCGGAGGCCCGGCAAGCGGCGTCTATAATCTCTTCCCCCAGAGCGCTCACAAGAGCCCGGTTGAAAACATGATCGCTGTCGGCATTTCCTCTGTGACAACAAAACCCGAGCGCTTTCAAACTCTTAAAGGAAGAGGTATTTGGCAAGCAGGCAGGTGGCAAGTGGTGATTTACAAACCTCACGAACCGCATTCGGTGCAGGCAAAGGATGAGACAGCACCTGAATTCAAGCCCGGAGAGAGCATGAACGTAGCGATTGCTGTCTGGAACGGCTCCCGGCAAGATCGCAACGGCATGAAGTCGGTGTCAAACTGGACCACGCTTAAGGTGAGATGAAGATGAAAGATAAACTTAGCCGAGGGCGGCAGAAAATGAGGGAAATCGAAGTGATGCGCAAGATCGAAAGCCGGGGGCTGATTTACAAGATCCTTTCCACCGGCTTTGACTACCCCAAGGATCGTCTCATCAACGCGCTGCCCCACGAAGAGTACTGGAATGCTCTTGTCGAGACGCTGGACATCCTCGATGAGCGCCTCTCTGATCGCACCAGGGAGCAATCCGGCAAGATTCGCAGCGAAGCCAGAGATGGTGGTCTTGCGGCCTTCGAGGTGGAGTACAACAGGCTCTTCCAGGTCTCCCACGTCAATCCATGCCCCCTCACGGCAAGCGAGTACATGAAAGGAGAAAGCCGGCAAGCGCTGGCTGTTGCCCAATTGAGAGGCATCTACAGAAGCTTCGGAGTGAACACGCGCCCGAATCGCGAGGCCGATCATATATGCACCCTCTTGGAGTTTATGTCCTGGTTATGTGCCAAAGAGGCGCGCGCCCACACAACCGGAAACGAGGAAGGAAAAGTGTCGAGCGCCGGTGCGCAAATTATAGTAATTGGGGACTATCTGGGTTTCGTGCCGCTCATGGCACAACCGGTGTGCGAGCATGCTGAGATGGAATATTATCGCTGGCTCGTCAATCTGGCAGTAGACTTCATGAGGCTCGAGCGAGAAGCGCTTTTGCCTCAAGCGACGTTCAGCGCCTGACAAGGAGGCATAATGGAGCAATTCCTTCACATTCTTACCGCCCCTGACAACATTCCGATTACGGCAATGGTAATCATCATCGCCTGGGTCATGTACGTTGCCTTTAAGCAGGCTCGAGAAAACGACCGCCTTCTTGACGAGGGAAGATTCGACGACATGGTCGAAGAGATGAGAACTTGATGTGCTGCTACAAGACCGCGCCTCAGCATCCTGGTGGCAATCGGTGAGAAACCAGTCACCACATAGAGTGCCCGTTGCGAGCTATTTAGCCCTCTGAATTAGCGCTGAGTTCTCGCCGTATCGCTTTTGATAGAACTCGAGCATCTGCTTTCTTTGCTCCTGCGTGAGCCCGGTCATCCATTGATGATCGGGCGTGGCTAATTCGTCGGCAATCAGCTTTGAAAGCTCCTCGTCGTGATTCTTCTCGGCGATTTCCCGAGCCAGAGGCAGGAAGTGAAAATAGAAATTGCGAGCCACTTCAAAGGCGCCGTGCCACTGCGTGTAGTCCGGACCCATCATGCTCGCTCCCATCCGCATGCGTCTTCCTTCGTGATGCCACAACTCGTAGAATTTCCATTCGATATCGCTGCCGAACGGCACTTTCGTATCAATGTAATTGTGAGCCTTGATGTACTCCATAATCTTTGTAGCCGGTTGCGCGAACTTGCCGTTGTAGAGCGAAACCAGGGCGTCATACTGCGCATAGAAGTTATTGACGTGAGTTTGCGCATGGCAAGCGCTGCACACATCTTGCATTCTCTTCCGTTTTTCCTGAGCAGACAGAGTAATGCTCTTGATCTCACCCAGCTCATCCAGCACAGCCGAATGTGATGTCGTCAACTTGCTTATGATCGGGCGCAAAGTATAGCTTATCCTGAGGCCTACATCGTGCGTCACCGGCTGCGTCCTCGTGGCCGACATATGGCAAGTGGCACATGTCGGTGCTGCAGAATAGTCTTTGCCCACAATCCAGCCCGGATGATCGAGGTTCATCTCCGAAAGGCGGTTGCGAAAAGCTATTCCGTGCTTACTCTCGTTGTAAATTTCGATTTGCGGGTGGTCCGGACCCATATGGCACTTGCCGCAGTTGTCCGGTTGGCGAGCCAGGGCCTTGCTGAAGCTGTGCCTGCTGTGGCAGGCATTGCAGCTTCCCATGCTGCCATCGGCGTTGATGCGACCCATGCCTGAATTCGGCCACGTGTCCTTGTCAATACTGATTCCGGCAAGCTCTTTCTTGAGCGTCTTGCCCTCGAAGGGCTTGAGCTCCTCATTGATGAGCTTCTTCATCTCCTCTCTCAGCTCATCTTTGGCGATCATTACGTGCTTGCCGTCAGCTTTGAGCTTGTTCAGCGCCTTTTGCGAAACTTCCTCCATGTCAATCGTCAGCTTGGAGCCGTCTTCAAAGTGCTTGGATATTCTCAAGCGGCTGCCATGGCATTGTTTGCACCCGGATACAGTCGCCTGATGTCCTTCCACAAAGGCACCCAGATAATTGTCGAGAGAGCCGATGAAGAGCGAAGCCGTGCTGTGGTGACTGGCCATGAATTCTGTTGTCTGCTGCTTGTGGCATTTCGCACAATCTCCGGGCGTCACGATGGTCGCTACATATTGACCCTGATGAAGCCAGGAGTCAGCGTCTGATTTGCTGGCGCCATGGCAGGCCATGCACGTGACCCCCGCCCTGGCATGCTTGGACTGGTGCCACTGGGCAACAGCGCCCGGGCTGACTTGTTCGCCGTGGCACTTGATGCACGCACCATCTGCGGTATCCGTTGCTTTGTCAACGACCGCTTTCAGTGCCGGTCCGGACTTGCTCTTTGCCGAGCCGGATTTGGCAGCCGCCTGGCTTTGGATCGCCTGTGCAGCCTTCTTTATTCCCGTACCCGAATGCGAGGGCGGCTTAGCCTTAGGGATGGTCTTTCCCTGCCCAGCCTGAGCACCCGCGCCGGCCGAAAGCTCGATAAAAAGCACAAGCGCTGCCGACACCATCCTCGCATTCATAGAGGTTACCTCCCATGCTCGTTCGTCGCCCAGTGTAGATGGTTCAACAGACGATAAACACTGGTTGCGCTTCAGTGTCCACCCCGCCATCGGCTTGAAATCAGGCGCCCATGATCGTTGTCCGTCCGAGGATGATTTTTCTTCTCACGTCTTCATGCGTGCGCTCGTCCAATCAACTTACTTCCTGCGATGCAGCCAAACACACCTTAAGGATGAAACCCGCCCCGGTTGTCCCTTATAAGGAATCATCCTAAAGATTCAGTCTCAAGGTACATGTGGTGCGCCTGAAGATATGTTGAAATGCCGAAATGCGTGCGTTGTACGTCTATCTGAAGGGATTGAAGTGACATAATGGCAGAGTCCGACGGAGTCCAATCTGCAAAGCGAATGCAAACCGTTGCCGCTTTTGCCTCCTCTGTGGAGCTGACGGTAGCGTTGATTGCTTTTATGGTTCTCCTCGCGCTTGCTGGTGCCTGGATCCCCCAGAGCGGTGAGGTCGATCGAAACGAGCTTCTTGCCAGATTCGGCACCGAAGGTCTGCGTCTTTTGGAGTTTTTCGGTCTGAGCGATGTCTATAAATCCGTGCCTTTCACAGCTGCTGTGCTTCTGCTTTTCATCAACCTGGCCGCATGCACAGTGCTTAAAATGTCGCCCCGCATCAAGTCGCGCTTAAAAAAGGAGGACTTCAAGGAAGGGGAGGAAATTCGCCTACTCAAGGAAAACAAGACTATTCAGCTTGAGTGTGATGCACCTAAAGCGATTGCACGCCTGAGCGAGACCATGCGGCGACTCGGTTATACGTCGGCTGCAAGAGGGCGGGCGATCATTTTCGAGAAAGGAAAGATCGGTTGGCTGGCTGCTCCCGTCACTCACCTCGGCTTGTTTGTTCTCCTTGCTGGAGCTCTTATCACTGCCGCATTCTCGTACTCAGGGACAATCTTCTTGCGCGCCGGTCAAGAGCAAGAAATTGCTTCTCAAATTACGCGCCGCCCTCTGCTGGGATCACCTCAAAAGCTCGCCGTGACGCTCAAATCAACAAAGAAGGAGAGCTATAAGACAGGGGAGCCGAAACAATGGACGAGCATCATTTCCGTTGCTGACAAAAGCGGCAACAAATCTTCCGGCACCATTTCCGTCAATCATCCCTGGTCGCTGAACGGGGTTGATTTTTACCAGTCGGACTGGAGAGTCGCAGGGGTCAAACTCGGCATCAAGGGTGAAACCATTGAAGTGCCTCTGGAGGATATGGGTCATGAAAGGATGGGTTTGATACCACTTATCCCCGAGTTGATGATGATTGCGATGCTCAAGGAAGAGAGCTCCGACCTCGCCCTTTACTTGAAACATGCCGAAGACACGATGCCCCGTTTGCTGGCAGTTTTGGCGGAAGGTCAAGCGACCAGGGACTTTCCTGTCGACATTCGCTATGAGGGCCCCATCGCTCAGTCTGGAATAGAGTTCAAGTATGACCCGGGACTGCCTGTTACCTATTCTGCATTCTTCTTGCTGATGCTCGGCTCTTTCTTCGTTGCCATGCCAAGTTCGCGCATGTGGGCATCACTTTTGGATTCCAGCGAAAAGCAAACAAGCATCGTCCTGGGATTCACAGGTCTGAAGGCGGCAAGCCTGATGGGCAGAGATCTCCGCCGCCTCTGCCAGCTTCT
>DATNRC010000577.1:0-7704 GCA_036703705.1 Candidatus Obscuribacterales bacterium | reverse complement strand
TAATATTAAAATGGTTAAATGCAGCCGCGCGGAAACAACTGCTGGAGCACGGGCGTCCGCGGATTCTGCCGCTTGCTACACCATCTCTTCGATGAATTGGTTGAAGACTTCGCGCGGCAAACCGAGCTTTTGCTTCACGAGCGGACCAGCCTTAAAGGCCTGTTCGTGATCTTCATACGTCTCCATTTCATTCTTATATAGAAGGCCAAGCGGAATGCGATCACCCCATTCGAATGTTTTTTCCATCGCTTTGGCAAAATCGGACGGATCCCAGCCTTCATCTTCGAGCTTGTAGACACGCTCTTTGAACCAGGCGTAGGTGTTGATTTTGTTGTAGGTTACGCAGGGGCTGAAAACGTCGATCAGGGCAAATCCCTTGTGGGCCATGCCGCCGGCAATGAGCTCCATGAGCTGCTTGGCTTCGCCTGAAAAACCGCGAGCAACATAAGTGGCACCGCATGTCATCGCCAGAGCAAGCGGATTGAGAGGCGATTCCCAGTTGCCTGCCGGCGTCGACTTGGTCTTATGACCAATGGTCGTGGTTGGCGAAGCCTGACCTGTTGTCAGTCCGTAAATCTGGTTGTCCATCACGACGTAAGTGACGTCGAGGTTGCGGCGCATGGCGTGAATCAAGTGTCCGACGCCGATGCCATATCCGTCGCCATCGCCGCCGGTGATTACCACTTTGAGATCGGTATTGGCAAAATGCGCTCCGGTGGCAACCGGAACTGCGCGGCCGTGAAGGCTATGAATGCCGTATGCATGAATGAAACCGGGCAGGTTGGACGAGCAGCCGATGCCCGACACCACGAGCAGATCTTTCGGCTGAATGCCGAGCTTGCCGGCAGCCTGCTGCACTGAGCGCAGAACACCGAAATCTCCGCATCCCGGACACCAATCCGGATCGACCGGTCCCTTGTACGTATCCAGAGGAAGTTCAATAACTGTTGCCATTTCTACCTCACCAATTGTCAGCGCTCATCAATTGAATTGCTGGTTTGCCAGCGGTTTCAAATTTTATGAGCCTGTCTCTCCTGTATATGTTGTTCGATGTCTGCGCTAAAACTTATCCGTTGCTCGGACTTATGCATCCTTCTGGAAGGAGTATGTGGCGCCGGTATTGACACCAATCTTGATGGTGCCGCCTTTCTTGCCCGTCACTCTTTCCTGAAGCTCGACGTTCCAAACCGGCTCACCATAACCATTGGCCGATTCTTTGACGGCCTTGGTCGGTCTCAGCTTTTCCGCATAGTGAGTTCGCAGATAGTGATATGCCATCTCGATCACTTCAGACTCGCTGACGGCGAGATCTTTTGCCTTCTTGCCCAGGATTCTCTGCACTTCCTCAACAACTTCATTCGGCTCGAGCGGCTCGCCGTCGTACTTGTTGACGTGCGCATCCATGGCGATGCCAGTTTCCATACGAATCAACCTGGCCATCATGCTCGTGAAGTTGACCTCGACTGAGATCTTCTTCTTGGCTTTGCTCAAGATATCGGTCACTTCCTTGACATGGAAAGGCATAATGTACTTGATGACCAGGAAGTTGGTCTTCACGCCGGCGGCCGTAAGTCTTTCCGCTGCTTCTTTAACGACACCATATGTGGAGCCCCAGGTGACAAGGGTGACATCGGCATCGGCTGGACCTTCCAGCTTGGGCGCCGGAAGCTCCTTCAGCAAGAGCTCCATCTTGCGCATGCGCTTTTCGTGAATCTTTCTGCGCATGGGCGGTGATGTGTACATGTCGGAGATGAGGATGCTTTCTTCATCGTGATCGTCGGTTGCCGACACATAGGCCGTGTTGGCCGTACCGGGCAGGGCGCGCGGAGAAATTCCGGATTCCGTGAATTTGTAGCGCTTGTATTTGCCTTTGTCTTCCGACCATTCAGTGACGATCTGTCCGCGGTCAATCTTCACATCGGGATTGAAGAGCTCGGGATCGACTGTTTCCGGGTGCTCGGACAGGAGCAGATCGGATATAAGCAGAACAGGCAATTGATATTTGTCGGCCCAGTTGAAGACATCAACAGTCGTCTGATAGCAGTCGGCAGTATCACGAGGAGCGACGATCAGGCGTGGAAACTCGCCCTGCGACGCGCCGTATACCTGGAACAAATCAGCTTGCTCGGTCTTTGTGGGCAAGCCCGTTGACGGACCGCCGCGCTGCACTTCAACACATACGACCGGAACTTCCATGATGCCGGCCATGCCGATCGCTTCCGTCATAAGAGCGAAACCACCGCCGGAAGTGGCACACATCGAGCGCACACCGCCAATTCCCGCGCCCACCGCCATGTTGATGACGGACAGCTCGTCCTCGCATTGCTTGACGCAAATTCCTGCTTGCTTGGCATGATTGGCCATCCAGTGAAGGATGGAGGAGGCGGGAGTCATGGGATATGCGGAATAGAACTTGCAGCCTGCAGCGGCAGCGCCAATGCCGATGGCCTCGTTGCCGGTGACGAAAGGGCGGCGTTTTTTGCTGAACTTCCACTCGCCGGTGAATGGTTTGGCGTGGGCCTTCGCCCATTCATAACCAGCTTTCAGCAAGCCGACGTTAAGATCGATGACCTTCTGCCCTTTGTGCGCGAATGTGTCGTGCATGACGCCTGCCGCTTCGTCCAGACCAAGCTGCGCCAGATACAGCACGGCACCGATGGCGACGGTGTTTTGCATGACGGGCTGCAACGGGCCATGCTCGGCCACTACTTCCTTGGTCACTTCAGCCATCGGCAGCTCCAGCACTTGCACACCGGGCTTAGCAACGGCCGGATCAAGCTTGAGCTTGTCTGAGTTGAAGATGACGACTCCGCCGTCATCAATTTCTCTCGCGTGCCGCTCCAGAGAATCTTGATTGAGGGCGATGACAGCCGAGAGGCGGTCGCCGTGGTTATAGACTTTTTCGGATCCAATCCGCACGCGCAGCCAAATGTGACCGCCGCGGATGATGGACTGATAACTGTTGTACGCGTAAACGTAAAGGCCTAGCCTGCCTGCCGTTTTTGCCAGGGTATCTCCGGATTTGTCGAGACCATCCCCTGCAGCACCCGCGATTCCAATCGTGACTTCTTGCATTGTTGCTCCTCACCCCAATCCTGGGCCCCGCTTTCGAACTCGCCCAGCTCAAGCGGACTGAAAGTCCAGATTGCACTGGGTAAGAAGCAAGGCCTCTCTTGGCCAGATATAACGATAGCATGCACCCAGCCGAAGATCCCAAGTGTGCACCTTATGTTAAGGCGCTAGAAACTTATGTGACTGGGACGACGCCTCGTTCTGGCCCACGGCTCGTTTCCCCTCATTTTTGGTACGACGCGTCGTGGAAGTCTTTGTGATTGCTATCGCCTATCACTTTCCGCGTTTGATAGGGTATTGCCTATCAAAACCGAAGAATTTTGATAGCGAGCTGCCTATCAAGAGCTGAAATTGATTGTTTTTACCTATCAAGTCAGCGCTCGAGTCAGTGGCCGAGCTCTTGAGGGAGGTGCTCTTCGCCATGGCCGGCTCCGTGCTCGACAACTTCAGCCAGTTTGACCTCGCCGCTGAAGCCCCAGAAGTACATCATCCAGAGAAGTCCTGCCAGAGCGATGCCGCAGCACATAATGAGCGTTAGATCGTGCAGGCTGCTCGTGGGCACAAATTCTTCGCCATGCCCATGCCCGCCGTGACCACCATGCCCTTCATCACCGTGCTCGTGTGCGTGACTGTCGTGCGCGTCCGCCATTTCTTGCTCTCCTCGCTTATCTCAGGAAATAAACCAGGACAGTCAGTCCAGCTACCCAGGCAAAGATGACAAGGGCATAGTACTGCCCGCGTCCGTTCTGAACATAGCGCAAAGCCTCGCCCATGCCTGCCGTCACAATGCTCGCCCCGTTGACAATGTAGTCGACAATGAGCATATCAACCAAGTTCCATATCTTATTGAAAGCGGGCAGAAATACTCGATTGGCCATGAACAGGTAGAGATCATCGAAATACCACTTGTTGTACGAGAAATTGTACAGAGCGGAAACAAGCGGATTTTTGCTCTCGGCAATCGATTTGTTCCAGGTAAGAGCGCCCGTCTGATAGATCAATGCCGCCACTGCAAAACCCACTGCGGCAAAAGCAATGGAAGACAGCATCACTACGCCATTGATGCCCTCGAAATGCGGCTTCCCGAAATAAACGAACGACCCGAAGGCGTTAGCGAATGCCTTGCCTGTCTCGCCATTGAAAGGTATGGCACTGAGATTCCACTGTTGCGGGTTCGTGCCGAGCAGTCCGGAAATGATGGAGGGCACAGCGAGCACCATAAGCGGCGCCGTCATGACAAGCGGCGACTCGTGGGGATGTCCTTCCCCGCGATAAGCGCCGGTGAACGTCATGAAAAAGAGGCGGAACATGTAAAAGGCAGTCATGCCCGCGGTCAAAATCAAGACGGCGCCCATGCGCTCGTCAAAAGCAAAGGCCGAGCCGATGATCTCATCCTTGGAGAAGAAACCGCTCATGCCCGGGAATCCGGAAATTGACATGCAGCCGATGAGAAAACACCAGCCCGTGATGGGCATGGTTTTCCACAAGCCGCCCATTTTTCGAATGTCCTGCTCGCCTGCTACGCCGTGAATCACCGCACCGCTGCAAAGAAAGAGCATGGCTTTGAAGAAGGCGTGATTGAAAAGGTGGAACAAGCCGCCTGTAAAAGCTCCGGCACCAAGTCCGGCAAACATATAGCCGAGTTGAGACACCGTCGACCAGGCAAGCACGCGCTTGATATCGTACTGGCTCATGGCAATGGTGGCAGCCATGAAAGCGGTGATGGTGCCGATCCAGGCAACGAACGTCAGTCCCATTCCGCCTGGCGATCCATCGGGCAACAACCAGATGGGGTAGGCGCGAGCAACAAGATAAACGCCGGCGGCAACCATGGTGGCAGCATGGATGAGTGCGGAGATTGGCGTCGGGCCCTCCATGGCGTCAGGCAGCCAGACATGGAGAATAAACTGCGCGGACTTCGCCATGGGTCCCATAAACATCAACATCGATATCCAGCCCAGCGTCGTCGCATCAAGAACATGGGCCTGATACGCCTTGTCAATTGCACCGGCAAGGTCATAGCCGCCGCGATCGAAAAACTGCAAAACAGGATGCCCCAACCAGAAGTTGTAGGTGACGGCGAAAAACCACAGAATGCCGACCAGAAAGCCGAAGTCACCGATGCGGTTGACGACGAAGGCTTTCAAGCAAGCCTCGGCAGCGCTTCGTTTGTAAAACCAGAAACCAATCAGGAAGTATGAGCACACTCCCACCAATTCCCAGAACATATACATCTGGAATAGGTTGGTTGCCACCACGAGCCCGAGCATCGATCCTGTAAAGAGACTCAAATAGCAGTAGAACCTGGAGTATCCGGGATCTTCCCGCATGTAGCCGTGTGTATAAACCTGCACGAGAAGCGAGACTGTTGTAACGACGATGAGCATCATCGCCGCCAGGTTGTCGACGAGGATGCCGACGGAGAATGTGAAACTCTCAGACTGGAACCACGGGATGTTCTTCACCATGGGACCGAGCTCAGGGAACTTGGCAAGAGCATAGAAGATCAAAAGAGAATGCACGAAGCCATAAAGCACCGCGCCTACCGATCCCATCATGGACAGCGTTTTGACAAAACGCGTGCTTGTAAACAAGCTGTTGAGAACAATGATTGCCGCACCCACCAAAAATGGCGCTGCGACTATCCAATACGCGCTGTCGATTACCTGGCGCCAGTAATCAATTGATTGCTCCACTTCTCCCCCGCTCCGCTGTTACAAAGAGGTTTCCCGGCTATTTCCAGCCCGCTTAATAGTAAGACCACAGCGAAAGACGCGGATTAAGCGCGGTTGATAATTGGCGTTATTCAACGCGTGAGAAGATTTTTCTTTTCAATAATTCTTCAAGGTCGCAAGTTTGAGACGTTCTCTCTGGATGGGGAGCGGTTTGGATCGATATACTGATGCGCGCTTGTGAAAGCACGTGAATTTGTGAGCACGCAAACACATGAGAGCTGGAGCATTGGAGCACTTGAGCATTGGAGCACTTGAGCATTGGAGCACTTGAGCACTTCCGCCCATGAGCTTTGAGCACTTGAGCACTTGAAATGGATCCTTGAGGACAAACGGAGTTTGAAGTGGAACAACCGCAAATCATCTTAACTGCATTGCTCTTGACTCCCCTGGTTGGAACGGCAGCAATTGCGCTCATGCCGGAGGCATTTGCGCGCAAGCTGGCCATTCTCTTCAGCGTCATCATGCTCGTCATATCCGGCTATGCATGGTTCTCGTTCAATCCAACGATTAAAGGCATGCAGTTTGTGCATGTCGTCAATTGGATCAGCTCGCCGTTTCCCATTCAATATCACGTGGGCGTCGACGGTTTCAGCCTGGCCCTCGTGCTTTTGACAACGTTTGTCACACTAATGTCTGTTCTTGCATCAGATTCAATAAAAGAACGCCAGCGTCTTTACTACAGCTTCGTCATGATGCTGACGCTGTCTATTCTCGGCGTATTCGTCTCGCTCGATCTCTTGCAATTCTTTGTGCTTTATGAGCTTGAGCTTGTGCCGATGTACTTCCTCATCGCCATCTGGGGCGGACCGCGCAGAGATTACGCGGCCATGAAGTTCCTTCTCTATACATTTTTTGGCGGCGTGCTCATGCTGGGGGGCATCCTCTTCTTGTACACGCACCTGGCAATTGACAATCCGACAGCGGCCACGTTTGACATGATAAAACTGGCAACGCGAGCACCGCTCTTGCCGAAAGCAACGCAATTAATCGCATTCCTCGGCTTTTTCCTTGCCTTCATCATCAAGCTGCCATCGTTCCCGTTCCATACATGGCTGCCCGACGCGCACGTGGAAGCACCGACTCCCATATCGATGATTCTTGCCGGATTGCTGCTCAAGATGGGCTCGTACGGTCTGGTCAGAATCTGCATGGATTTCTTCCCCTATGTATTCATTGACTACGGTCATTGGATCATGCTTCTGGGAGCGTTCAACATTGTCTGGGCGGCAATGGCATGTCTGGTGCAAAAAGACATGAAACGCGTGATCGCGCTTTCAAGCGTCAGCCATATGGGGTTCGTCCTGCTCGGCATCGGCTCGATTTCAGCAGCCGGAGTCAACGGTGCGATCTTCCAGATGATAAGTCACGGCGTCATTTCGGCCGCACTCTTCTTCCTCGTCGGAACGGTTTATGAGCGCTGCCATACTCGACAAATCGACGAGATCGGCGGCGGGCTGGCGAACGAGATGCCCACGCTCTTCTATCTGTGGATGCTTGCCACCATGGCTAATCTGGGATTGCCGGGGCTGTCAGGATTCGTTGCCGAAGCGGCGGTCTTTTACGGCGCATACACATCGCCTTTGACTGCGATTTCCCAACCCAATCACGCTCTGATTCAAACAGCCATTGTCATCGCAGCAACCGGTGTCATCCTTACTGCCGGATATATGCTGTGGCTATTGAAGAGGCTCTTCTACGATCAATTGCTGCCCAAGTGGAAGGGGCATTTGACGGATGCCACCGCCAATGAGAAGCTGGTTGGCTGGGCGCTCAGCTTGTCGATTTTGGCGCTCGGCGTCTACCCGATGATGCTCATCAATCAATATTTGTGGGTTGCTGACAGCATCACGCGTGGTGTCACCTCCCGCATGTATATCTCAGCCAATCCACCGTCTCC
>DATNRC010000576.1:0-4211 GCA_036703705.1 Candidatus Obscuribacterales bacterium | reverse complement strand
ACTGCCGACGATGGCGCAAGAATTGGCCTCGGTGCGGCTGCCGCTTTTAAGTTCGGCGGAGCTGCCGACTGAGCGAAAGGCGTTTGGCGGAACGCGAGTGTTGACGGCCGCGTTGTTGCCCGGAAGGGGGGAACTCACCATATTGAGGAAGTCAGTATATGTTACCAGGTGCGGCTTCTCGCGCGGTCTCATGGGTACGCCCATGATCGGGTATGCGTTGGCATCCGTAATGCCGGGAATGTCTATCAACGAATAGCCCCGAAAATAAGAAACGCCATTTTTGGTGATTGTATTGTTGTTGAGGAAATTAGGATTGATCCCATTGAACTCGACCGGAATTACGCCGCCGTTAACTGAGAGATTGGTTGCGAAATTGCGCGCCATGTACGAGATGTCTTTTTTGCTGCTTTCAGGGACGGCATTTGCGCCGCCGGGATTGAGCATCTTCATGGGTGTGACCGATGCGATCTGGGCGAAGCTGACGTCTTGTTGCAAGTCTAATTTAAGCTTCCGGGCCAGCTTGTAACCCATGCCCTCTGACGGATTCGAAAGCACGTTTATCAATGTCTTGGCGTTAGCTATGCCGTCCGGGTCAGGGGTTCCGAAGCCGTAGTTGTCTGAGATGGCGTTGATTGCTACAAGCGTTGCCTGGCCAACAGCACGGTTATAGACCAAAAGATCAATTTCTCCCGTCTCCGGGTCGACGCATTGAGAGAAATTGTTTTTGGCGATGGTCAGGTATGGTTCGGATAGGTCGAGGTTGTTGCCTGAAAAAATCGCCAGATTGGGACGACGCAAACTTTGTTTGGCGACATTGAGGTTGCCGGCGTCAACCGCATGTTGCAGTTCTCTGCCGCCGCCCAAAATCTTGATGAGGAAGAAGAATGCCAGCCCCAACAACGCTATAAGCAACGTTGCCGCTGCCACCAGCGCGAGAGTTGCACCACGTTTGCGTTTAATTGTCATTGTTCAAAAACCCTTGGAGACAAACATATGAAAACAGACGAGGAGACCTTCGCCAGAAGTAGTAGTAAATATCGAGCCATCGGAGGTTGGCTTGAAAACTTGAATTCGTCTGAAAATACAAACACGAAAATAATCCAACCGTTTGTGGAAAGTGCCGTCGGTTGCGGAAAGTAAACTAGAAACATCCCTAAGATTAAGGATGTCTCATTATGCCTTCTTAATGTTTGGAAGTCAAGTCGTTGCGAGGTCTCTCGTGGGCAAACCACGAAGATTTTCCTGGCGACGAATTGATGAGGTTTTATCAGAGTGCCCCGCGTGGTACAGCGGCTTGCAGAAAAGGGGGCTGAGAGGAAGAAGAACCCTAATATCGCCAAAAAAATAACAATCTCTTCATTTTAAACCTAACTTTGCGTTAATATAGGTCAACGAATTCACTTTTTTGGGTACATAAAATGTGGAGAAGTAGGATCTCCGCGGCCTCTTCAGCTGGTTTCCGGCGAAGCTGTTTCAGGTTAGCGCCCGAGCGATCAGCGAATATTTAACAGACCCGGGTTCGCGGACAACGGAGTTGTTCAAATATGGCAAGTCGTCGCAGAAGACGAAAGATGACAGGTCACGAGTTCGCTGAAATGGCGCCGGCCCTGTTCATCCTTCTCGTTTGTATCCTGCCTCCAATGATTGACCTCATTTATCTCGGCATCGCGTATGCGGCTGCCTGGTACCTCAATCACTTGCAGGTGAGAGAGGCCGCATGCGCTCCACCGGGACAGGAAGCCGCTGCCTGTGACAGAGCTAAAGCGGCCTGGCAAGGCAGCACTCTTGCTGCTTTCATCAAAGGCACGGAGAGTGCGGCACCGGTTATAGCCAAGCAGGACAAATTTCCTCCTGCTCCTCCTCCCGGAGCGGACCCTGATACTATTCAAGTAACCACGACCGTAACGGTGGCTCCATTTCTACAAATACCTTTCCTCGGTTCCGTACCGGGAATTGGAGCGCCAATTACGTGGCGTATTTCCTCAGAACGCACAAGAGAAGAAGTAGGACTGAACTGAGGCTGGGACCACCAATGAGGGGCTTTCGAAACAATAGAAGGCGTGGTGCGAGCATCGTAGAGACCGCTGCCGGCCTTTTTATTCTCATTCCAATCGTGTTGGCTCTGGTTGACGTTGCGGCAGCCGTCCTGGCGCAAACGGCTAATGACTCGATGTGCAAGCACGCAGCACGAGCGGCAGCCGAGGCCACAAATCAGACCGATGCATCTACTGCAGCGCGTACTGTGGTCCAGGAGTTTCCCACATCTCCAATCATTACCGCAAAGAGATTGGTTACAGACCCAGTCCAATATCAAGCAAATACGAGAGTCACGGTAGTGACTGAAGTGACCTGCACGTTCCCCGTCCCTATGTTTGGATGGTCTAGTATCAACTTCCACACAGATGTGACTGAGCCGGTGGTTGGCACTCTGTAGGCATGCATCGGAGATGGCGGCGAAAAGGCAATGCCGCTGTCAGAAAAACAGCGGAATTTCTGACACGTGATAGCGCCCGGGGCCGGGTGACGTCCCTAATCTTTTGCTTCCTTGTTCTCCACACGGGCAGCGCCGGGTACCTTATATAAAGGAATGAGGACGACCGGTGGTTTGTCGATCGCAGCGTCCGACACTTCATCTACCTTGACGGACTTATCCACTGATTTGACGGTCGTCAAAAGCTTGTCTTTGGAGATGCGGCTGCTGTCATACAAGATAACGGCTCCATATGGACGTCTCAGCATAATGGCGACCTTAACGACTCCGGGCAGTGCTTTAACTGTTCGCTGGATCTTCAAAAGGCAAACGGCGCAGCTCTTGCCCAGTACTTTGAAATCCAGCCTGTGTAGAGCCTTTGCGTTGTATTGGCTGGGGCTCTCAGAGGTCGTAATTACTTTACGGGCCGCTCCAGTCCCGGTAATCGTCGTTGTCGTCTTGGTTTTACTGGCATCAGCTGTGACAGCTGCTGCTTCTCGCCGGGCAAAACACAGAATGCTCAACACGCAGAGCAGGAAAGCAAGATTCAATTGCATTCTAGATCTGTATGTGATCACTTGTTGAATCCTCCACGCAATATCGTTTTTCATCCTCACTTAGCCAGTGTAACCGACGGCATCCTCGAGTGTGAATTACCTCCTCGCTGGCGACAGCACGTTAAATTCGACCAATGATATGCAGCGGATAGCGCCAAGACTGTATCCTCCTGGACATAAATGCTACCGGGGAGCGTAAACATGGTCGACAACCGCATTGATCTGGCCGTCGTCGGAAGACGCGTTCTAACCGCCAGAGGATTTGAACCGGCAGCGGTTCTGATTTCAGATGGTCAGATCGCTGATGTCGTGAAACCTGCCGACGTTCCATCCGGTTGCGCTGTGGAAAAAGCGGACGATGACATCGTCGTCATGCCAGGGATCATTGATACGCATGTGCATGTCAATGAACCTGGCCGAACGGAGTGGGAAGGATTTGAGACGGCCACCAAAGCTGCGGCTGCAGGTGGTGTCACAGCAATTGTCGATATGCCGCTCAACTGCATCCCCGTGACAACAACCCTGGAGGCCTTGCGCACAAAGCTCGACGCCATAAGAGGGCTTTTGCGCGTGGATTGCGGGTTCTGGGGTGGAGTCGTACCCGGCAATGCGGATTCCCTTCAAGAGATGGTCGAGGCGGGCGTCCTGGGATTCAAATGCTTCCTCATTCATTCGGGCATCGATGATTTTCCTAATGTGCAGGAAAGAGATTTGCGTATTGCCATGCCTATATTGGCCAAACTTGGCGTTCCCCTTCTTGTGCATGCTGAGCTGGATTGTGGTGCTTCTGCATGTGCAAGCGAGGAGACGCTTTCAAAGGCGCCGAGATCGTATCGTGCTTATCTTGATTCGAGACCTCGGCGCTGGGAAAACGATGCCGTGAAGTTGATGTGCCGGCTGCAGGAAGAGTTCAAAGGCCGCGTTCACATCGTTCATCTCTCTTCATCTGATGCAGTGCCTTTCATTCGCGAAAACAAAGCGAAGGGGATGTCTCTTACTGCGGAAACTTGCCCCCATTATTTGACATTTGCGGCCGAACAAATTCCTGATGGGGACACACGATACAAATGCGCACCGCCCATCCGGGAAGGCGCCAATGCCGATCGCTTATGGTCAGCGCTTCAGGACGGCACCATTGATTTCATTGTGTCAGATCATTCTCCTTGCACACCGGAGCTGAAATT
>DATNRC010000575.1:0-12753 GCA_036703705.1 Candidatus Obscuribacterales bacterium | reverse complement strand
ATGCTTGCGCTATTCCTGCTTTGGCCCAGGAAGGAATTTTGCTGCCGTCTGTGAAACCGGCAAGTATGTCCGCTATTTTGCCTTCCGAGGGGGGCGACGTGGGCAAAGCCCGAGCGATGATGGCGATCACTTCGCCTTTCTGAATGAAGCCGTTCGGTCGAAATCCGTCGGCGAATCCGGAAATATAGTTGTTTTGCCGGATGATTTCCACATATTTGTAGTTGGGATCGGACGGCTTCACGTCCGGGAAGCTGGGAGTGGAGGACACCGGCTGGTTCTCGAGAGCGAGCGTTTTCACCATCCATTGGGCAAGGATGGCGCGTGTTATCGGCTCGTTGCCTTTGAACTTCCCATCGGGCTCTGCTGCGATCACGCCTTTGTCCGAAAGGGCGTTTACCGCCTTTTCTACCGCATCGCCAGAAAGATCAACGAAACGCGCACAGTACGCCGGTATGAGCGCGCTCCAGTACAACATGCCTGCCACAAGCACGGCTGTCACCCTTTGGTTGCGCATGCGATCTCCTGTTGCTGCATCAATAGAACCGGCACTGTAGTGGCGTTCAGCTTAATACCCGGCTGCACTACTGACTCCAATATACATCTACTTTCCCGAAATGTCGCCTGTACGAGGCAATCAGGATTGCGATAGGGATTTACGACTGTCGATGCATTCCTACCTGAGCGATTTATGTCGGCATTCCACATGCCCTCTGAAAATGAACCCTGTAGGGTTCAAATGCCTGATTCGTGAAAGCCCGCTACTGCGCGCTATTTCGCGTTTTCACTCCACTTATTGTGAACCATGCAGGGTTCAAAAATACAGGCTTTCCTGCGGTGACGTGCGCGGGCGCTTATTGCGGGTCGCAAAGGACCGGGGCGATTTGCCAAGCGTCAGCGGCTCGAGAGAGCGTCAGCCGATTACTTGGGCGAGCGTCTTGCCCTGCTCCTCCACAGAGCGAATGAGTCCTTCCAGGTTGATCTTCTGCCCCTTGGCGGTGAGGACGACAAGGAAGTGTCCTGCAGCCTCGTAGAAGTGAAGGATGCCCTGATCGGTCAAAAGGGTCATTTGCGTAAGATTGCCGCGGTTCATTCTTTGAATCGAGACATCGTTATTGGAAAAGAGGGTGGCGCTGAGGGCACCAATCATGGTGACATCGACTTCCGGCGGCAGCGAAGATGCCACAACCCCTCCGTCTCGACCGACGAGCAAGCATCCGAGTATGCCGTGCTTGCCGTTGAGAGTGTTCAAAAGAGACATGATTTGCGCCGTATCAGCCATTGATTTCTCCCTTTCTTTCAGGCATCGCCACTTAAATGGTTATTCCCAATTATTTCTTCTCATCGTGAGCTGATACTTTTTCTTTTTTGTCATCCGGCGCGCTGGCGGTCTTGGTCAATTTGAGCACGTCCACCCAGGGGTCGCCAAGGGCGGTTGAGAAGACTTTGCCAATCACTTCCACTTCATCGCCGTCTTTGAGCCCCTGCAGGAGCTGGTTTTTTTCCTTGTTGCTCTCTTTGGGGATGGGCATCGCCAGTTTGAGCCTGGATAAAGGAATATGGCTGTCTGGCTGCAAAACGAGGAAGGACAGGAATTTTTTCGATTCGCGCAGAGCCGGCTTGTAGTCAAGAGCCAGATTGGCGAATGAAGAGAATTTGGCCGAGAATTTGACGTTTTTGTTGAGGTATTCGTCGGGCTTGTCCACAAGTGTCATCGGGGAAACATCGACGACGTTTGTTATGACAGGCTCGGGCTCGGGCGCCTCAGCTTTCTCCTTCTCTTTGTCTTTGTCCTTTGCCTTCTCCGCCTCGCCGGGGGATTTTTCGCTGCCCGCTTTTGGTTTTGGCTTGGCCTCTTTGGCAGCGACGATCAGCGCCGACTGAGATACGCCGGCCGCACAAGCTGAAGGAGCGAGCGACAATGAAAAGCAAAGAGCGATCGCGATTGAGACTGCAAGCGGTCTTAATGCGAAAGCCCGATTTCGAGAGGGCGTCTTCTTAATCATGAGTTGGTCTCTTAAATTCATTTCCGGCATTCTCTTGTTTTGTCTCCATGGAAGCGCCAACCTGCTTACACAATCAGTAAGCCATCTCTTAGATGATGTCAGTTCTGAGGTTCTCATATTACCAGAAGCTTATTATCATGGTCGAACACAGGCTCTTGACCGGGGGTAAGATTGGTCACGGGCAATCGCCTCAAACGTTGCCCGACTAAGGCAGAAGGTGGGTTAAAGAACACGAAGAGGTGTCTTTTGGGCAACGGTGCGGGCGAAATTGACATGGTCCTCATTACTCCTTGTGACGAGAAAGCAGCTCAGGAGCTGACTCCCTTGATGCGGCAATATTGGGATATAAAGTCGCAATATCCTGACTTCCTCGTTTTTTTTCGCCTCGGCGATTTCTATGAGCTGTTCGACAGCGATGCTCAAGTGGCCGCGCGCGAGCTCGACATTACTCTTACGGGGCGCCCCGAACCTTCATATGCGGGTGGACGCATTCCTATGGCCGGAGTTCCCGTCAGATCCGTGGACTCATACCTGGGAAGATTGCTCGCCAAGGGATATTCAGTAGCTATATGCGAGCAGGTCGGCATCGTCGGGCAGGAAAAAGGGCCGGTCGAAAGACAAGTGACACGCATCGTGACACCAGGGACGGTGCTGGAATCGCATCTGCTTCCCGCTCGCGAGAACAACTACCTGGTTGCGCTTGTGAGGGCCGGCGATTTATGGGGCTTGGCTGCCGTAGATGCCTCGGTCGGCGAGTTTTTCGTCACTCAATTGAGCGAAGACAATTTGCTGATCGAAATCGGGCGCATTGCCCCGCGCGAGATAATCGCCCCCAAGCGCATCGTCAAGCCGACCGGCGCGGAAGTGGTGCCCAAGGAAGTCATCGACTTGCCGGACTGCCTGATCAGTGAATATCACGTCACGGGAAGACCGAGCATGTTCTTTCAATTGGAGCCTGCTCAAAGACGCATTTTGCAATTTTTCCAGGTGAGCACCCTGGAAGGCTTCGGCTGTCAGTCGATGCCGCTTGCGGTTAAGGCGGCGGGGGCGGCACTTGAGTATCTCGAGCGCACGACCGGAGCTCACATGCCGCGTTTCACTTCCATCTCCACTTATTCGGCAGAGCGGCATCTGGTGATGGACGCCAATACCAGGCGCAATCTAGAGCTTACAGAAACGGCACGAGATGCCAGTTTCGAAGGCAGTCTCCTGTGGGTGCTCGACCAGACCAAAACCGGCATGGGCAGCCGAATGCTGCGCAAATGGCTTCTTCGCCCCTTGAAAGATGTCGCTGCCATACGGGAAAGACAGGACGCAATCGAGGAGCTTCTGTCCAGGCCTCAATTGCGAAAAGAGATCGACGAATCTCTTTCCAGGCTGTCCGATCTCGAGCGGCTCTCTGTAAAGCTCTCATCTGCCACCGTAAATCCGAAAGATCTGCTTGCCATCCAGCACTCTCTTGCCGCTCTTCCTGTGCTGGCGAAGACTTTGGCGAAAGCCGAAAGCCCATATCTCACCTGCATTTGTCGGCTGCCTGAAAAGCTTCTCGAGCTGGAAAGGTCAATTGCTGATGCGATTTCGTCCGATCCTCCGCGCGAGATTACGGACGGCGGCATATTCAAGCAAGGCTTCAATGAAGAGCTGGATCAAATTCGCTTCCTCCTTGGGGGCGGCAAACAATGGATTGAGGACTACCAGAAAAAGGAGCAAGAGCGAACAGGCATCCGCAACCTCAAAGTCAACTTCAACCGCACCTTCGGCTACTACATAGAAGTGACGAACGGGCAGAAGGGGCTGGTGCCGGACGATTACATTCGCAAGCAAACACTGACCAACGCCGAACGCTTCATCACTCCTGAATTGAAAGAGTATGAAGCGAAAATTCTCAATGCCGAGAAAAACCAGTCAGACATTGAGTACAAGCTCTTTGTGGAGTATCGCAAGAGCCTGACGGACAAGGGCGATGATCTGCTGAAAGTGGCGAATCATCTGGCGGCGCTTGATGCGCTTTTGTCGCTTGCCAAAGTGGCCGACGAAGGGAGATTTGTCAGACCGGACGTAAACGACTCACTGGCTTTAGAAATTGATGCCGGACGGCATCCGGTGCTGGAGCGGATTTTGCCTGCCGGTCGCTATGTTGCAAACGACACGCGCCTCTATGGCGACAACGGCGACCATCAGCTGATCATTCTTACCGGGCCGAATATGTCCGGAAAATCAAGCCTCCTCAGGCAGGTCGCGCATATCGTCATTCTCGCCCAAATGGGCTCGTTCGTGCCGGCGGCAAGAGCCTCCATCGGACTTGTCGACCGCATCTTCACCCGCATTGGCGCCGTGGACGATCTCACGCAGGGGCAGTCCACCTTCCTGGTAGAGATGAGCGAAACAACTCAGTGCTGCCTCAATGCGACTCGCCGCTCGCTCATCCTTCTCGATGAGGTCGGGCGCGGAACAAGCACCTATGACGGTGTCGCCATTGCCTGGTCGGTTGCCGAGTATCTCGCTAAGATAGTGCGAGCGCGCACCATATTTGCTACTCATTATCATGAGCTCAACGGCCTGGCAGGGTTTTTCGAGCAAATCGTCAACTATCAGGTTTTGGTAAAAGAGGTGGAGGGAAGAGTCGAGTTCATAAGGTCGGTTGTACCTGGCGGCGCGAGCAAAAGCTATGGCGTACAGGTGGCCCGCATGGCAGGCATGCCGAAAGAAGTGATCGAGCGGGCGCAGTATCTGATGAGTCAGATGGAGAAAAGGAGCGCGGCAGCAAAAATACTTGACGGACCGAAATTCCGTAACATACCAATGGATGAAGTCATGCAGCTGTCTATCTTTGAGTCGCCGGTCGTCCCTGAGTCGAGTGCAAGGTGAAAGTCGAGGAAGAAATGCCCAGTTGTTCGAAGCATGTTTGCCAGCGTTTTTTTGAGCGAGGAAAATACCCTCTGCTCCTTTCTATGAGTCTTGCCGTTCTCTGGTCGCAGGAAAGCGCCGGCATGCTGATCGCCACGAAGGAAGACGCCACCAAATCTGATATTGCGACCGGCAAGAAGAATGCGAAGAAGTCGGAAAAGCAAGGAGCAGGGGCGGCAGGCAAAGAGAAGAGCCAATCCGCAGGCGGCTCGGCAGCGACGGGAGAAAAAGCCAATAGCGCCAAAGCGGGCTCCGATGCGAAGAATACATCTGAGAAGGCTCAGGAAAGCGAGGCTGCCGACAACGCGCCCCTGTCCGTCATCGGGCTCAATAAGACAGAAGCCCGGCTCATCAACCAGGGCAAGTGGCGCGAAGCCAGCGCCGCCCTGGAGAAGATTGTGGCCAGGAAAAGGGGGCCGTCGCGCGACCACGCATGGCTGGCCTTCGCCTATCTTTTCCTGGGCAAATCCGATGAGCTGAAGAAAATGGCTCAGGATCTGGAGAAAGCAGATAAATCAAATAACTACACGACGCTCGTCAAAGCTTTCGACATGACTTACGAAGGCAAATTCGAAGAGGCAGAAAAGACCCTTCTTTGCCTGCCTCCTGCGTTTGGCGGCGACCCTCTGGCTAATTTCGCGCTGGCGTTAGTGACTGCCAAGCAGGGTAAGGCGTCCGCTGCTGCGGCATACTGTGCCAACTCAGTCGAGCTCGACCCGCAATTTGCCTGGGGATATCGAACGCTTGGTTATTTGCAGCAAAGATGGTTGGAGGATGTTCCCAGCGCGGAGCGCTCTTACGCGCGCGCACTGGAGATAGAGCCTACCATGGTGGAAGCACAAGACGCGCTCGTCGACTTGAGACTTTCCCGCAATGATTTTGATGGTGCTATTGATGCAGCTGAGAATGCCATCAAGGCGGACAAGAAATCTGCCAACAATTATTCTCGTCTGGCGCAGATTTACACGGAGCAATGGCGATTGCGCGAAGCGCTCGATTTGCTTAAGAAGGCGATAGCGCTCGAGCCGAGCAATCCGCGCTTTTATCGCGGCCAGGCCGCCATAAAGAGCTTTCAGGGCCGCCTGAACGACGCTATCGTCGATCAGCAAAAGGCGGTTGAATTGAGCAAGGACAAAGCATTCGAGCTGGTCGAGCTTGCCAATATGAATGTTCTGGCCGGCAACAACAATAAAGCAGCCGACAATTTGAAAGAAGCGCTTAAGCTGGAGCCGGATAATCAAGCTGCCCACGACAAGCTGGTCAGGCTTTTGAGTCAGGAAAAACGCTATGACGATCTTATAGAGGAATGCAAGCGCACGGTCACACGAAAGCCGAAGGAAGCAAAATACAGAATGGAGCTTGCGCAGGCTTATGTCTTGGCGAGCAAGCCTGATCTGGCCATAGACGAATACAAAGAAGCAGGAAATATCGCCCCCAACGATCCTGAGCCGCACAGAAGGCTGGGCGCGCTCTATGTCTCTAAAAAGCAGTGGACGGCGGCAGCAAAGGAATACACGCTCGCTCTCAATATCAATCCCACGTCCGTATCAGATATCGTCGCCCTGGGTTACTGCTACGCGCAAGAGGACGACTACATCAAGGCGGAGGCGGCGTTTGTCACTGCGCTTGCGCTCCACCAGTTGTCGCCGCAATCACAGCCGGGCGGGCCGGGCAAGATTGACATCATGCGTTCGTTAGCGGCGTTGCTTCTTGATGAGGGGCGCTACGCAGATGCAGCCGGACAGTTCGACGCCGTTCTTCTTTCCACGCACAGTCCCTTCGACTCTTTTATGCTGGCCCAGGCAAGAGCGCTCCGCGACTTGAGCAAGTCGTCTGCCGAGGGGCTTCTCGAGGCTTTCAAGAAATTGCCCGAAGAAGACCGGATAAAGCAACGATTGGCTCTGGCTGACACTCTTGTTAAAAGCGGAAAAGCCGATCTCGCCCTTCCGATTCTGGACGAAATAGAAAAACAGGGCAACAAGGATGCGAATTTTGAGAGCCAATTCTGGGTGGTCAAGGCAAGAGCTTCTCTTCTCAAAGGCGACCTGGTGAAAGCACAGGAGTTTGCCGGCAAAGCAACGACGATCGAAGGGCCCTCTTATCCTCAGAAATCCGAAGCCCTTGTCGCTCTTGCCGACGTGCAATTGGCCAAAAAGGACACCGATGGAGCAGAGCAGTCGGCGACCAAGGCGATTGAAGCGAACACCAAGTCTTATGCCGGTTTTGTTTTGTTGGGCCGGATTGCTCTTGCGAAAAGCGATTACAAAAAGGCGATAAATTGGGCCGAGGAGGCGCTCAAGCTGAATCCTTACAATGCCAATGCTTATATCGTCAAAGGTGATGCCCAGACCGCCCTCGGCGACGTAAAAGGCGCCACTACAAGCTATCGCAAAGCGGTTGAGTTTTATCCGGCGTTGTTGGACGCTCACAAGGCACTTCTTCAGTCCTTGCGCAAGCAGTCGCTCAAAGATGAGGTTAAGAAGGAAGAAGAGCAGATCGCGCAACTGGAGACCACGAAGTAGCATTCCACGAAGTAGCATTCTTGGAATAAAGTTTTGTTGCGAAGATGTCCTCTCGGGCACATTCTTGGGCTGTTTCAGTCAGTGTATTTACAAATGCCCGCACTGCGGCTTTAAGAAATTGTTGAAATGCTGTTTTGAAGCAGTTGCAGCTGTTAAATGAGAACTATACGCAATGGCGTTAAACGCCTTCCGGCGGTGATTGATCATGATGCTCGAGATGCATGTAGCGGGTTTGGGAGTCGATGTCAGAAATGGCCAGCCGATTCTCATTCTTAACGACGACAATCAGCAGAGAATCCTGCCCATTTTGATCGGTCCTCTGGAGTGTGCAGCCATTGCGCTTGCTGTAAGCAAGAGCAAAACCGAGCGTCCGCTGACGCATGATTTGATGTTGGACGTCATTGCCAAAACGGGCTTGCAGGTCGACCACGTCGAGATCAATGAGGTCGACGAATTCACATATTTCGCTCAAATTAAGCTGGTGCGCGTGTCTGAAGGACCGGGCCAATTGTGGGGCATCGGAGGTGACGAGCAAATAGCGCTTGACGCGCGGTCTTCGGATGCTATCGCCATTGCGTTGAAGACGGACGCGCCCATTCTTGTGTCACCGAAAGTGGTGGCGGAAGGAAGCGTGGCCGCAGATCTCGATAAAGAGATGGAAGAACGCGCAGCTTTCAGAGACTTCATCAAAGACGTGAAAGCCTCCGACTTCAAAAATCTCGGACATTAGTCTGCGACTTTACCCGGTGGGTGAGGAAGTGCCGGCAAGCCGCCTTTGCGTACATGCACTGTACTGTACCTCAGCAGTGAGGATAGACGGGCATGCACCGACAAGACGTTCGCCGGAGGAGCCGCAGCGAAGTCTGTGCCGGTTTTCTTCAGTTTTTTGAAACAATTCCTTCCCGGCTTCGTCGATGAGATTGTAGATCGCAGACAGTGTGCCGACGGGGGGTTCCGACCATGGAACTGCTGGAGATTTTTGTCTTTCTGGGCTCAATCTTAGTCTGTTTCTTGGCAGCAGCCATCGTCGGCCACTTCACCGAGAAGTCCTTGGGCGCATGGTATCTCAGGCTGTCCAAGCCGGCAATCACTCCGCCCGAGTGGGTATTCACGGTAATCTGGTCGCTGCTTTATCTGTTGATGGGCCTCGCCCTCGGCATCGTGCTCACCGAGGGGCGACCTGAGCAGCTTGCGGCTCCGGTATTGCTTTTTGTCATCCAACTGTGTTTGCGAATTGCCTGGGCCGCTGCATTTTTCGGACAGCGCAATCCGGCAGCCGGCTTTGTCATCCTCATGATGCAATGGCTGTTTACGGCGCTTACAAGCCTCAGTTTTGCTGCCGTGGCATTTGAAGCTGGCATGCTCTTGATTCCGCACTTACTCTGGATTTCCTTCGGCCTTATACTCAACTACCGGTTTTTGAAGCTAAACAGGATTTGGTAACGTCGCGTCATACCAGCTGTGGAGAATTGAGATCGAGCTATCTGAACTCTCAACGGACAGTTGGCTTATTTCGCGGCCCTTCATGATTTGAGCCAGTCCTCGCGCAGCGCCACCTCGCGCAGCGCCACCATTTATAGTGTCGTCTATTTTGCGCATGAGGCGCTCAATTTCGGCTGCCTGTTGCACGGGCTGCGCCTCCCCGGTGGCGACGGGAGCGCTGGCGGCCTCCATCGCCGTCAATCCAGTGGACTGCCGCGCAAATGATTCGCCGGGTGAATGATTTTCGGCAATTCGTAAAGCGTTGTTTGTCGAAAGGAGCATGGCATCGCCTGCGCTTGCAAGGGGCGGCACAGAGGACGTTTCAATAGTGGCACCGATTGGTGCGGGCGGCGAGAAGGACTCAGTAAACGCACTGCCGCGCACGCCCGCATTCAGTGTTCCCGCGGCCGTTGCACTCATGCCGGGAAGCTGAGCAGCGCCCAATGCTTCCTCCCGCACTCCATCCGCATTACCGCCATACATGGTCGCTCCTGCCGTCGAAGGCTCGAGCGCTCCAACCATCATCACAGCTTCCGCATTTGGCAGGGCTTCCCCTTCTAAAGCGGCAGAAGGCGGTGGATTCACCTCATCCTGGAAGGGATTGAACGGTATGTACATATTTCGGGTGGCGTCGAAGCCTTGCATGACTGTGCTGTCCAGGCGGAATCTGTCCGTTGATCTGCCGCCTGTCGTTATTGTCGGCACTATGTATGCGCCAGTTTGCGGCGAGAAGACGGCGATGCGCCCGTCCGCTTCCTGCCTGTAGAGTGAGATTGGCTCACTTGTTGCCGGATCGATGATGTTGACGCTTTCATATTGTCCCGCTCCCGTTCTGCCGGTAAAGAAGGCGATCGATCCGTCGGCACCGATCATGGTGCCTGGGCGATCGCTGCTGAATGGTGGCAGGATCACGGGCATGGAGCCATCCGTCCGGCGGCCGTAGATGGATGAACCGGTCTGCGCGGCATTTGCGTAGCTCGAACCGTAAGGCAGCGGAGCGCCTGCGGCTGCTGCTGTCTCCGGCATCGGCGGTTCGCCTGCGGCTGCTGTCTCCAGCGGGCGCTGCGCGCTTAGGGACGGCGCCGGCGAGGCTGACGTTTGCGCGGCTTGCCCTTTGCCCGCCCCTGCGCCGCCAGACTGCCCGCCGCCACCTCCTTGAGCGGCTTTCTCCGCCAGCTCTGCGGCTTTTTGTCCCGCGGCTTTCACCAGTCCGGCAAAGTCGAAGGCGTATTTCACTGCCGCAGAGGCAAGGAAGTTGAGAGCCGTCATGACAATCAGTCCCGTGTCATCAACGCCTTTGAAGCAGGCCATGAGGAGAATGACTGTGTTCCAGAAAAAACTCCAGAAGCATAAGGTGATGACGCCCTCAACCCAACTGGGAAATGCGTCGCGAAACAGTTTTGTCGGCCACACCCAGAGCGCAGCCATGATCGGTCCGACGAAAAAGAGGTAATACATGTACGCCATCTGAAATGCGCACAAAATTCCCCAGCTGGTGTTTATCCCGGCATTGCTTGTGTTGAGCATCAGCCTTTTGGCGATCGTGCTTGCCGGTGCCGCTGCGTCATCTCTGTCTTTGGGCGCTTCATTGAGGTTGGAGCACGGGTCTTGAAGCTTACCCCAATCGGCTTCGGTCTTGGAAAAGATGCCGTTGTTTCTTGCTTGCTTGTTGAAAGGCGGAACCTTCAAAGAGCTGTCGTTCTCCGCCTGATGGCGCGGGCTGAAAGCGCGAATCTCGGCGCAAATCGCGTCTTTATACATGTCGGAGTGAAAGAGCCGTTTGTATTCGCTGGCGATTGTGTAAGTGACCGAATTGGCGAAGTCGATGCCGTAATTGACGACAAGATAGCTGCCGGGAATGAGAAAAACGGCGACGACAGAGCGCTGAATGCCCTCGAGCGGATTGTGATTGCCGATTATCGGCGAACCAGCCGCAATGATGGCGCGCACCTGGGTAAGGACAGCACCGGGCAAGAGCAAAAGAACAGCCATGGGAAGGAAAATCTCATTTCTTACGCGATTCCACTTATTGCCTGCTTCAGTGGTGAAGTTGGTCATGAATTTAGAACAGTAGTCGATCGAGCTTATTGCTTGGTCGCGCGCCGCTTCTCCGGCGGCGTTAGCCGCCGATGTTGCCTGGGCTTGCCCTTCGGCTTTGGCGGCCACCGCGGCGCGGCTTGGCTGGAAACTGCTTTCCGTAGTCCACTCGGCCGCCCGCGATGTAATCTGGGCAATTTCGAAATTGGTGGCAGGCGTCGGCGAGCCGACAGCCATTGGATCGGGCAATTTGGTCAGGGGATAACTTGCTTGATATGAGCGCTCTTGATCGCTGAGGCTTTGCGATCCGCCCAGAGGGCGCGGCTTTTTCTCCGGCGGTGAGGGAACATTTGATCGGGCCTCTAAATCTGCTCCCATGATTAGGACCATGCTCAGCACGATTGAGAAAACGAGGCGTCGATCAGTCATTGGCAATCCTCTTCTTTGGCGAAGCTAAGAAACCGTCATGCAGCCGGTGATACCGAGCTGGCTTTACCCTTGCCGGAACTCAGCTTCTGCGCTTTTTCCAGCAATTTGTCCACCATATCGCCCGGCTTGCATTCAAACGGAGCGAAAGGAACATACGTCATAAGAACGAGAAAACAGCTGAACATGAAAGCTTCCCATTCACTGTCGGGCTGATACAGACCCAGCTCCATCAGCCATTTGATGCGCAGCACCATCACCAATACGATTACGCACCACCAGAATCTCCAGAGACTGACTGTGACAACCGCGTTCACCCAGTTGATGAAAACGTTGCGAAAGAGAGAGCCCACCCCGCCGGGCCAGGCCAGAAACGCTGCTGCTATCGGTCCCAGCAACAGCAAATAGCAGATCATCACTATTTGAAAGGCAAGAAGAACCAGCAAACCGTAAGCAAGCGACATATCCAAAAGGTTCTGCAACATATGCAATGATTGCTCGCCATAAGATTTGGCTTGAGTGGAGGCAGTTTGCACAGCCTGAGCTTGTCTCACAATTTCAGAGCCGTTGATTAAACCCTGTACTTCATATGTGAGGCTGTTTCCGACATCAATGGAGTAACTGACGATGAGCTGCGTGGCTGGAATGAGAAACGTCGCTATGACGCTTCGCAACATGCCGGAGAGCGGGTTAGAGTCATCGCCTGCATTGCCGAGCGCACCATGGGCGGTTAGCAGTTTTGTCTGGCTGAGGACTGCGCCCGGCAACAGGAGCAGGAGCGCCATCGGAAGATAGACCTGCTTGTACACCGTCTGCACCATCCACACGGCCTGCGTGAGGGAGCGGAAGGGCGCGCTTGTTTCCCCCGGCGATCCCGCTCTTTCATTGCCGGTGTTGATTAGCGCCGTTTTGAGAATGTTCAGAGCCTCTTCCGCACCGTGAGTGGCGGCGTCCGAAGCGGCTTCGGAGGCGCCCTGGATTTTGCTGTGCAATGCGGCTTGAGCGGCAGGCATGACGCTTTCCGGGGACATGCCGCGATCTATGAACATGGCGCTCCGGGTATTGGCGGCGGTGGCGTAAAATGCATTGGTCAGGCGTCCGGGCGGCGGCGGCCACATTGGGCTCGCTTCTTTCATGGCCTGCCAGGGCAGCGTTCCTTCCGGGCCTTGTGCTGTATGCGTCTGATTAACCTTGGCCGGAACGAATTGATAATTGTATTTGACGCCGTACATTTTCTCGCCGGCGCTCTTGGTCATAACCTGTCCACCGTGCGTTCCGGGATGGGCCGGAATGCGCGTTGCTTTGTCAACATCGTAATATCTGCCGTCCGTCCATTTGTTGGGCAAAAAATCTTTCGCGTATGTGTACTCCTGGCC
>DATNRC010000574.1:0-4472 GCA_036703705.1 Candidatus Obscuribacterales bacterium | reverse complement strand
GCGCTGCTTGCCATCATTGAGCCCGAATCTCAAAATGAGAACTTCCCGCTCCCGTGGTGTCAGCATAGCGAGCACGCCGCGTATGTCGTCAGACATTAAGCTGGCTTCTGTCGAGTCTTCAGGCTTACGAGAATTTTCGTCTTCGACAAGCTCTGAAAGCGAATTGTCTTCGTCATCTCCGTATGGAGTGTCGAGCGACAACGGTGAGCGATTGGCGGCAAGAATTTCTTTGATCTTGTTCACCGAAACGCCCATACCCTTTGCCAGATCTTCCAGCGTAGGTCTGCGACCCAAATCCTGCGAGAGTTTTCGCGTCACTTTGCGCAAATTGTTGATCGTTTCAACCATATGCACAGGCACGCGAATGGTTCTCGACTTGTCTGCCAGGGCACGTGTAATTCCCTGACGAATCCACCAGGTTGCATAGGTGGAAAATTTGTAGCCTCTTTCGGCATCAAATTTCTCCGCTGCACGAATCAGTCCGAGATTGCCTTCCTGAATCAAATCGAGGAAAGGCAGCCCACGCCCCTGATACCTTTTGGCGACGGATACGACCAGCCTGAGGTTGGCCTGAACGAGCCGTTTCTTTGCCAGCATGTCGCCTTTGGCAATTCGTCTGGCCAGCTCGATTTCTTCGGCTGCAGTCAGAAGCTTGATCCTCCCAATTGACCGCAAATAAACCTGTACAGGATCTTCGGCTGCCGATCCGCGACGGACGCGCCCGATTGAGGCTTCATCCATCCCTGTTTCTTCGTCCTCGTCTTCCGCACTGAGCATCTCGTCATCTTCCAGAGCGCCGCTAAATGCAGAAAATCCGGGCAGCAGTTCGTCCAGAGTGTACTCATCAATTGTGTTAGAACCGTACTTCCTTCTCATTGTCCTCACGGCCTTAGCCGTCCTCAACTAAACCAAGCTAGACCTGACCCATAAGGTCACAGTTCTAAAGATGGGGACGCAAAACCTCCGCCCGATTGGGCGGTTGCGTCATATTCACTTGTCCCACCAACGCTTTTAGACGCTTACTCTATTAAAATGTTCCTACCCTTTTCTTGAAAACCGGGTTAACCCTAGATCTCAAGAAGCCCCGTCTGGTGAGCTATTTGAACTTTCCGTAGCTGTGGAGACCACCAAGGCCCAGAGAATTAAATCCGAGGTAAGTCATCAACGTTAGCAACAACCCGATAAAGGCAACCAGCGAAAGTTTTTCTGCCGAGCACTCGCGGTGAATGCGCAGATGGATATATGCGGCATAAGACAACCACGTAACGAGAGCCATCGACTCTTTGGGATCCCACGACCAATACGTGCCCCAGGCGTGATTGGCCCAAAGTCCGCCCGTGATTATGCCTATCGTCAGCAAAGGGAAGCCGATGGCGATGCAGCGGTAACTGACATCGTCATAGAGCTCCGCGCCGCGGATGTCCACTCTGGCCTTATCTACGGTATCAAGCTTGGCAAAGGCAATTACAGTCCCTATTAGACTGGCGCCTGCAAACATCAATTGCAGGAGCGTCGTGTCGGTGGCGGTGAAAGTGCCAAGCATCACCGCTGTCAACGCAAGAACAACCGTAACAACAGCCGTTATGAGCGAGAACAGGCGACCTGCCCGATAGAGTTGAATGAAGCCGGAGAGTCCAGCGAGGAAAAACATGGCGTAGGAGACGATAAGCGGCGGAACATGGATCTGCCGCCAGTAGCTGACGAGAGCCGGGACCAGAGGCGTAATGTCATGCTGACTGGCTGGAAGCCAGCTTCCGTACAAAAACATTGTTGCTGCTGTCAGGCTTGCGATCCAGCCGAGCTGATTGATGCCGTACGAGCGTGAGAGGGCGAGATATGCGCCCATGACTGCCCAGGCAAACCAGAGCAGCGATTCATACAAATTAGCAAGCGGGAAGCGCTGAGCCTCGATGCCGCGGGCGATGATGGCCGCCGTCAGAGAGAGAAAGCCAACGATCATCACCCCGAGTCCAATTTTGGTCAGGAGCTCCTTACGTTTGCTGAATCCGTTCGAGGCGACGAAAACCCAAAATGACATCACCGACGACAGTCCGGCGGTGTTCGTGAAGGCAAGCTGCAACTCGGACATCAACCCTCTCCTGTTGCGGGCGAGTGCCCGCTGGCGACCGGCGATGGAAAAGCGAGCGACTCATCCTTTGCCGGTTCTTTACCAAGCTCGCTTACAACATCATCTATTTTCGGACTTTTTTCGGCATCATCCCCAGGATTTATCCGCAATTCATCTTTAAGTTGTGCAATCAATCCGTCGAGAAGCCTTTGGAATCCCACCTTTGCCTTGAGGGAGCGACCGCCTATATAGAGATAATGGCCAGCTGCCGCCGGCGGAAAGTTCTCGCTCGGGGGAGGCGCCATGCATACCCAGACGTGGCGGTGAGGAATGGCGGCGAGCATCACGCCGATGATAATGAACCCAAAAGCGACATAGGTGATGGGCAGGCCGGGGTCGCATTTGTATTGCAGCCCAGTCGCGGGCACTATTTGTTCGCATCGCAACGTAACCGCGCCTAGCTGTGCGGGTTTGTTTTCCGTCATTTCGGCGAGCAACTTGGGAGCGTCCCAATCCGCGCGTTTGGCAAAAATCCGCACAGGCGTCTTCTGTCCGCGCACGGAGAAAATGAGAATGGAACCCTCGTCAAGGGGGAGGAAGGCGGCATACGTTTTGCCCATCTGCCTCAGATCCAGCTGTCTTGGCTTACCATTGAAGCTCACAAGGAGATGGTCAAGACCCCAGCTGGATTGATAGATGTCCACGCCATCATAGGACAGCGGATTGTTCACTGAGATTTCTTGTTCTTTGAGTGGCGTCCCGTCCGGGCTGACAACGGTAAGGTGCGTGTACCATTGTTTTGGATCGCCGGAAGGATGGTCTTCACGGCGCGTTGTGTCGACGCGCACGTACCAGCGCGGCAGTTTTCCAATCCACAATTTTGAGTGCTCGGAGTCCTCGAACGACAGCGCTCCTCCCGCAAGCACGGGTTTGAAGCCGGAAAAACCGCACCAGGAAGTAACTGTCACTCCGAGAAGAAGGGTCAAAAGGCCGATGTGGGTGATTGTTGGCGCCAGCCGGCCGATCTTTCCGTACTCAGCAACAAGACAATTGTCCTGCCTCTTGATTTTAAAGCCTCTTTTCCTGAGCCATTGCTCGACGTAAACGAGAATAGATGCATCGTTGGCTGAAGGCAGTCGGGCGTTGACCGGCAGCTTGCCTATTTCTTTGCCCTTCAAGAACGGCAACGGCTGCTTGAGCAGGCGCAATTTTGGAAAGACTCTCTGCATGCTGCAAGCGACCATGTTGACTGTCAGGAGCCCGATCAGCAAGAGGAACCATGGTGAGTGGAAAATATCCGTAATTCCGCAATCGATGAGAATTTTTGCCGTATCGGCGCCGAATTGCTCGATGATTTTCTCGCGACCTTGTTGTGCTTCCTGCGGGCACCAGGCGCCAACCAGAACGGTGGCGGCCGTAAGAGCAAGAAGGACTACAGTCAGCTTGACCGATGCCAGAATCGGCATCAAAGACCGCGATGTCCTGGCTGTAGTGTTTTCAGTCAATTGGCGAGAGTTTCCTCAGATGTATCGTGGGACCGCATGGCCCCAGTGGCCATTCTAGCTAAACGGTTGTCGTTTCGTTTGCCTCGTTCGTATTGCCTTCGATGATGCGCTCAACGAGCTTACGAGCCTCCTCGAAGTTATTGCGGCTAACGGCCCGATAAATCTCCTCTGAATCGGCAAACTGTCGCTGCAAATCCTTTACGACCGATTTGGAGAGCCGCGAGTCGTTGAAGAGCCAGGTCAATGTTTCCCGCATTGAGCTGAGAAAGAGCACGTAATTATCGATTTCGCTCACCAGCGAGCCCTCTATGCGATGGAGAAGCGCTTTTTCGACTGCTGGGCTGATTCCGTCCGTGGAGACCGCTATCTTCAGATGTCCTCGTTTGACCATAGTGGGGATCATGAAATCCGCAGTAATCGCCGGTTCGCTCGATGCGGCCGGAATACCGGCTTCCTGGGCGGCATTGAATACGGTGGCATTCTCTTCTTCGTCGCCGCTGAAAGAAAAGACAAGGCAATAGTGGCGAGAGAGGATTTTTGCGCGATCCTCCTCTTGAAATTTTCTGCGTTTCACCGTCAGCCTGTTGGAGTACGCAAGCGCGAGCTCCTCGATCTCTGTCATCACATGTGGTGCTATTACGTCCACTGAAGCGCCGAATTCAATCAATCGATTGATCTCCGGCAAAGTTGCGCGGCCGGCTCCGACGACGAGGACAAGGCGTCCCATCACCCGCAGGTTCAAGGGCATGAAGGCAATGTCGGCTGCCGGTGCTGAATATGAGGTCATAAATTCAAGCTGTTCTCGTCAGTACGTAGTCCACAAGGCTTTCCAGCGAGCTTCTGGCCGCAGAGGCGGGCAGTCTGTTCAGGCTTTCTTTGCTGGCGTTGCCGTAGCGCTT